>JALYXZ010000098.1 GCA_030946825.1 Chloroflexota bacterium
AGCTTGGACCCCTGGCTGATCGGACGCTGGTAGAAGCCCTTGACGTACTGGATCCGCGGCTCGCGGAGCAGCGGTCCCAGGAGCCCGTGCACGAACCGGGGCTGGATGTTGCGGATATCGGTGTCGATCCAGGCCACGATGTCGCCATCCAGCGCGTACAGGCTCTTCCACAGCGCCTCGCCCTTGCCGCGCCGGGAACCGAGCTCGGGCAGGATCTCGGTGTGGAGCTTGACCTCCACCCCCAGGTCGCGGGCGATCGCCACGGTCCGGTCCTCCGACTCGGAGTCGACCACCAGGATCTGGTCGATGAGCGGGTAGCGGTCCATCAGCATCGCCTTGATGCGCTTGATCACCAGGCCGATCGTCTTCTCCTCGTTCAGGGTCGGGAGGCCGACGCTGACCGTCAGCCCCTGGCGCTCCTTCATCTCGACCAGCTTCCCGATGTCCCGGAACTCGCCGGCGTGGAAGGTGTTCTCCGCGAACCACTTGTCGACCACCATCGGCAGCGAGCGGCTGCGTTCGACGTACGCGTCGGCGGCGGCCAGTGTTCCCTCCGCGGCGCGCAGCTGGTCGAATGTGGCGACCCCGAGGGCCTGCCGGGTCTTGACCACGATGACGGTCGGCTTGGCCCTGGTCACGACCGCCTCGGGGACGGCGCCGAACAGGTATCGGCCGTCGGAGGCGCCGCTCTCCGCCGGCTGAGCGGCAGCACCCATGATCACCAGGTCGTGGCGCGCCGCCTCGGAGACGATCGCGGCCCGCACGGAGGTGGCCTCCACGATTGCGCCGCTGGTACGCCGCCCGCCGCCGTGATCGGCGATGAAACGGTCGAGCGCCTCTCGTTCGCGCTCCACGGCGCGCGGCCCGATGCCGCGTGGCACCACATGCAGGACCACCACCTGGGCCCCGAAGCGCTTGCCCAGGTCCCTCGCCAGGCGCATCGCGAGCTCCGCGTGCGGGCCGCCTCGCACCGGAACCAGGATCGAGCGCACGTGCTCCAGGCCGCGCTGCTTCACGACCGCGATGTCACACGGCGACTCGCGCACCACCGCGTCGATCGTGGGCGAGAAGACCGATGTCGGGCCGGGGCTGGTTCCCGCCCAGCCGAAGATCACGAGGTCGGCGGACTCCTCGGTGACTGCCTCGATGACTCCGTCAGCGGCGCGCCGCCCGATGCGCACCATGCTGCGGATCTGGACCCCCTCCTCGTCACCGAAGTCGAGCACGCGCTGCAGCAGCCGGCGCGCGGTGCGCGCCTTGGTTGCCCCCTCGGAGAGCGAGATCCCTTCGGGCACCTGGACGATGCCGAGCGCCGTGATCTCCGTCGGGCGCCCGTCGCTGAGCCCGGATCCGATCCGCACCAGGTCACGCGCCGTCCGCGGGTTGGCGAGCGGCAGCAGGATCCGGTACGGCTGTCGCCGACGGGGCGACATCAGGACTCCGCGGCGCGCATGGCGCGCCATCGGTCGACCAGGTAAGGCTTCAGCTCCTCGAACTGTCGCGCCTGCCCATCGATCACCCGCTCAGCCTGGTCGGTGCTCATCTCCAGCGTTTCGGTGATGAAGCCCGCGGTCCGCCCGAAGTAGATGGGGGTCAGCGCGGCGAGGATCCGCTCGTGGTCTGCGCCCGGACGCTGGTAGGCGACCAGCGTGTCGTACAGGCAGCGGACCCACAGCTCGGCGGGGAACAGGAAGTCCGGGGCCTGGCCGCTGATCTCCAGCGCATCGAGGCGGTCCAGCTGCTCGGGAGCGAGCATCTCCGCCCAGGCATCGCGCATCGCGACGCGCGCCGTCTCGAAACCGTCGAGCAGCTTGGCGTGGCTGACGTCGATCGGTTCGGGAGCCACCACGCGCTCGAAGCCGTACTCGGGGATCGGATGCGAGCCACGTACCCGGAGCCATCGGTCCTGGTAGTGGCCGGCGAGGCCAAACAGGGTGCCGACCACCTGGCGGAACATCGGGCCCAGGTCGGAGGCTGGATCCTTGGCGTCGTGGATCTTCGCTCCGAGGCGAGCCTGGCAGACCGCGAACCCCTCGTTGATTGCGGAGTGGGTCATCCAGATGTCGATCCCGAACCGCGCGGTCAGCTCGTCGAAGCTGGGCAGCTCGAGATAGCGCTGGACGAGGTCGCCGCTGACCCCGAAATCGCCACCGATCGGCTGGCGGATGCGCCGCCCGTACAGCGCCCGGGTCAGCGGATAGGCGATCTGGTTGGTGATCGTGCCGTCCCACTTGTAGCGGGCGTAGAGCGGGGTGACGAAGTCGTAGCCGCCCTTGAGGATCGGCCCCACCAGGAGCTCCACCCATTCGGGGACGATGCTGCGCAGGTCGGAGTCGACCATCACCATCGCCTTGACGTTGAGCTCGCGCGCGATCTCGAGCAGCGCACGCACGGCGGTGCCCTTGCCACTCGTACCCTGGTAGGTGACGCTGATCCTCCGCAACCGATGGCGCGGTGAGACCAGGATGATCTTCTCGATGTAGTCGGGGCTCTCGGTGCTGACCGCCACGCCGGGCGTGTCGTCTGGCGAGCCGCCATCCGAGTTGACCAGCACCGGCTTGAGGTCGGGGAAGTACTGCACCATGCCGGCCGTCGCGGCACGCACCACATAGCCGATCGTCTCGGCGTTGCCGAAGCTGGGGATGCCTACCATCAGGTCCGCGCTTCCGATGCGGCGCACCTCGGCGAGGCCCTCGGCGTCGAGCGCCGATGCGGGTCCGACGCCAAGTGGATTCGATGGCGGAGCACCGACGCCGCTGCCCGCCGCGCCCGGCTGGTTCGACGTCAGGGCATCCTCCTGTGGTCGTCGCTGCGTGGCGTGCTCGGGGCGCCAAGCCTAGCACCGCCCCCGGTTCTCGGCTCTCAGCGGTCGCCGATGAAGCGCCTCCGCTTTGGACGCTGGCCGAACATGCGGCCGAAGATGCTGGGACCATGCTCGTGCGCGGCCGAGATCTCGATCCAGTCCTCGGTCACCTCGCCGGGGTGGTATCGCGAGTTCATGTGCTTGGCCACGTAGTGCGTGAAACCGTTCGCTCGCCAGGCGAGCAGCCACGAGTCGATGGGGAGTCGCACCGCGGGGCTGATCCGCACGCGTACGTTTTCCTCCACGACCGAGCTCAGCAGCCGACGACGCTCCTGGTAAGGGACCTCGTGGAGCAGCTCACCGTCGAGCTCGACCAGGTCGAAGACCACGAACGCCCGCCGCGTCTCGTTGGCGACGGGGTCGGGAACCTCGCCGGCGAGCCCCTCTTCGGCGAGCGTCTCGGCCCAGTGGCGGGCCGCGCTTCCATCTCCCACGAAGGGCTGCGCGGTCCACACTCCGTCGAGGACGGCCTGCTCGGCAGCCACCGAAGGGCCGATCACCTCGCGCGCCTCACGATGCTCATCGTCGACGGCCGCGCCCAGCCGGTCGGTGAGCTGGGCAGCGCCATCGGTCACGCGCGCCAGGAGGCGGTCGCCGCGCCAGGCGGGCTCGAATAGCCATTCGACGCTGGCCACGATCGTGTCGCTGCGCGTCGCAAGCTGCGGCAGGCGCGAGGTGTCGAGCGGCTGATCGGTCATCGGTCTGCCAGAACTACGGCCGGCCGCGCCGGCTGGTTCACCATCGGCGCATCGCGCGTCAGACCGGGCCGTAAAGCCGGAGCTCGCCCTCCTCGATGTCGCCGCCGACCTGCGCCTTGATTGCGTCCCAGGCATCCAGGTCCCACTCGCCGACAAAGGTGATCGCGGTTCCCTCCTTGCCGGCGCGACCGGTGCGGCCGACGCGGTGCACGTACGTGTCCGCGTCCTCCGGCAGGTCGTAGTTGACGACGTACGGAAGGTCGGTGATGTCCAGGCCGCGCGAGGCAACGTTGGTGGCCACCAGGAACTGGATCTTGCCGGCCTTGAAGCTGGCGAGCGTCCCCGCACGTTCTCGCTGCGAGAGGCCGCCGTGAAGGGCGGCGACATTCTTTCCCCGCCGCTTCAGCGTGGCGGCCAGGCGGTCAACCCCGATCTGAGTGTGGCGGAAGACCAGGAGCCGATCGAACCCGAACTTCTCCGTCAGCTCGATCAGCGCCCGCACCTTGTCCTGCTCGGCGACGTAGTAGACGAGCTGGCGCACCGTCTCGACGGTCTTCATCTCGGGGCGCACGCTCAGCTGCTCCGCGTCGCGGTCCATGAACCGGTCGCAGATGCGCAGGATGGCGTACGGCATGGTGGCCGAGAAGAGGGCCGTCTGGCGCTGTCGCGGGCAGCGAGCCAGGATGGTCTCGACATCGACGATGAAGCCCATGTCCAGCATCCGGTCGGCTTCGTCGAGGATGACGGTGTGGACCCGGTCCAGCCGGAGCTCGCCGCGCCGGACGAGATCCAGCACGCGCCCGGGGGTGCCGACCACCAGATGAGCGCCGCGACGCAGAGCTCCGATCTGCTTCTCCATGCTCGAGCCGCCATAGATCGCGACCGGAACCACGTTGCGGAACGCGCCGAGCCTGGCAATCTCGTCGGTGACCTGGACGCACAGCTCGCGGGTGGGCGTCAGGACCAGAGCCTGGACGTGATGCTGGGCCGGATCGATCTTCTCGACCATCGGGATCCCGAAGGCAGCCGTCTTGCCGGTGCCGGTCTGGGCCTGTCCGATCAGATCGCGACCGCTCCGCAGGGGCGGAATGGCCCGCGACTGGACCTCGGTCGGCTGGACGTAGCCCATCCGCTCCAGGGCACGGGCGATGGTGACCGGAACCTCGATCTCGCCGAAGCGGTGCGCGCGGGAAGCGGCGAGCACGGCTTGCAGGAACTGCGCGTCCTCGGGGGCTCCGGTGGAAGGCTGATCGGGACCGTGAGCGGCTTCGACGCTGTGCGCCGTTGGTGCGGCGCCGTCGGCGGCCGACCGCGCGCTCGATCCGTTGCTGCTGGGATTGCGCCGGCGGCCGCGAGCTGCGCGGCGGGCCGGGATGGATTCGGTTTCTGGCAAGAGGGCTCCGGTTGCGATGTTGTTGGTGATCGCGCGTCCTCCGGCCGGGTCGGCGCACGTTCGCGCGATGCGCGGCGCGTGCAGCTTCGTGACCCGGGGGCGCGACCTGGGGGATCGTACCACGCCGCCGAAGGCGATCCGATCGGAGCCTAGGCCACGACCGTGGCTGAAGGGCGTGGCCGCTGACCTGGGTCGCTGGCTTCGGGTTCGCCGGCCTCGCCATCCGCCTGCCGGTCGACCTCGATCGCTGCCGCCTCCCGGTCCCGGTAGCCACCCGGGTGGCTCGCGCGCCAGTTCCAGGCGTCGGAGAGCATCTCGTCCAGGGTCGAGTGCTTCGGCTGCCACCCGAGCTCGCGGCGCGCTCGTCGGGACGAGGCGACGAGGACCGGCGGGTCACCCAGCCGACGCTTCACCACCCGCGCCGGGATGGCTCGCCCCGTCACGCGGCGGGCGGCTTCGACCACCTCGCGCACGCTGAAGCCGGCCGCCGAGCCGAGGTTGTACACCTCGAGGGACGGCTCGGCGTCATCGGTCGCCTCGAGGGCCAGCATGTGCGCCGAGGCGAGGTCGCGCACATGCAGGAAGTCGCGGATGCACGTGCCGTCCGGAGTCGGATAGTCCTGCCCGAAAATCTGCACGTGATTCGCCTCGCCGGCCGCGACGCGCAGGACCAGCGGCGCGAGGTGGGTCTCTGGCCGGTGGTCCTCTCCGTTGCGCTCGGTGGCACCCGCCACGTTGAAGTAGCGCAGCGAGATGGCACGGAACCCATGCGCGGCGGCGAACCAGCGCATTGCCCCTTCGAACGCCAGCTTGGTCGCGCCGTAGGGATTGATCGGCTCGGTCCGGTCTCCCTCGGCGATCGGGACGCGGCGCGGCTCGCCGTACACCGCCGCGGTCGAGGAGTAGACGAGCCGGCTGGTGCCCGCACTGCGCATCGCCTCCAGCAGGGCCACGCCGCCCGAGACGTTGGTCCGGTAGTAGAGCCCGGGGTCCGCCATCGACTCGCCGACCAGGGATCGGGCCGCGCAATGGAGGACGGCGTCGATGCGCTGCTCGCGGAGCACGCGGTCCAACAGCGCGCCGTCCGAGATGTCCCCGACGACGAGCTTGGCGCCGTCGACCACGGCGGCGGCGTGGCCGCTCATCAGGTTGTCGTAGACCACGACGTGGTGGCCATCCTCGACGAAGGCTTCGACGCTGGTCGATCCGACGTATCCCGCACCGCCGACGACGAGAATCCTCAATCCACGGCTCCCGCGGGCCTTCCCGCCGGCTTGCGCCTCATCGAACCGCTGCGGCCGCGAGCTGCGGCGCGTCCGTTGCCACGCCCAGCAGCTCCGGGCTCAGCTGAGTCGACACCCGGGCGGCACCCGCCTCGAATGCGGCCGCGATCTCCTCGGCGGAGCGAAAGCGCCCGCAGGCCTTGACGTCGACCCGGACCCCGAGGCTGTCGCGCGCGATTCGGCTGCGGCCTATCGAGCGCGCGGCGGTCGCGTCGCCGGTCCCGGTCACCACCAGGTCGGCACCCGCGCGCTCGGCGAGCAGGCAAGCACGACGAAGGTGCTGCTCGGCGATCGGGTCCGGGCCGAGAATCACACCCACCTCCGCCAGCGCCGAGTGCGCCATGTCAATCACGGCCAGCATGTCGTTGTAAACGGCGTCCTCGTCGCGGGAGACGAGCGCCCCCATGTTGAGCACGAAATCTATCTGCGTGGCGCCCTGCTCGAGCGCCTTGCTGGCCTCGAACGCCTTGACCGCCAGGACGTGGGCCCCGCTCGGATATCCGACCACGGTGCCGAGTCGCACCCGCGTGCGGCCGAGCTGTCGCTTGGCCGCTTTGACCAGCCACGGGTTGACCGTCAGCGCGGCGAGCTCGTGCTCGATGACCAGCGCGATCGCCCCGTCCAGATCGGCGAGCGATGCGTTCGGCGTGGTCAACCGATGCTCGAGCCGTCCGGCTCGGCGGGGCGAGGCGGTCATCGCGCGAGTGGGTCTCCTGGATCGGTCCGGATCGCCGATTGTACCAGCGAGCTAGTCCGATGCCCCCCGACCTCCACCGCCCGTGCGGCGCGTACTGTCACCACCGCGATGCAGCGTCCGCGCAAGCTCGGTCAACCGCTCCTGCGTGTTCAGCGCGGGATCGTCCAGCACCGCCTCGGTCAGCGCGCGCAGGACCCGGCCGACCTCTGGCCCCGGACCGATTTCCAGGGCGCGGGCGATGTCGGTGCCGTTCACGGCCAGGTCGCTCATCCGCAGCGGAGAGCCGGCAATCTCCCCGGCGACGCGCCGCTCGAGTTCCTCGATGCCGCCGCGAAGCGGCTCGCGCGTTCCCGAGGCTGCGTTGTCGGCACGCCGCAGGGCGAACAGATCGCGGAGCCGATGTCTCCCGACACGGCGTATGAAACGTCGCACGGCGGCATCGGTCCAGTCCCGGCGATAGGCGAACATGTGGTGCCGCACCAGCTCCGAGACGCGGAGGGCATCGACGCGCGAGAGGCGCAGCCGGTCGGCGATCCCGCCGGCCAGCTCTGCCCCGACCGTCTCGTGACCCAGGAAGTGACCGTCCCCGCCGGTGCTCGCCTTGCCGACGTCATGCAGCAGCCCGGTGAGACGCAGGATCGGATCGTCGCCCGGAAGGGCATCGACGGTCCGCAGCGAGTGCTCCAGCGCGTCGCCCGGGAGCGACTTGCGCTGCTCCACGCCGCGGAGCGCGGCGAGCTCCGGCAGTAGGACCGTGAGCAAGCCCAGCCGTTCCATCAGCCGCAGCGCATCCGACGGCGGATCGTGGGCGAGGATGCGCAGCAGCTCGTCGCGAACCCGCTCGCCGGACAGCTCGGCGGCGGCCGGCGCGTGGCGCCGCAGCGCGTCCTCCGTGGCCGCCTCGATGCGCAGCTCGAATCGCGCTGCAAAGCGGACGGCACGCAGCAGTCGGAGCGCGTCCTCCAGGAGCCTGAGTTCCGGGTCTCCCACCGTACGCAGCACACGGCGCTGCAGGTCGGCGCGGCCGCCATACGGATCCACCAGGTCACCGATGCCGGCCTCGACGTCCCGTGGCCGCCACGCCACGGCGTTGATCGTGAAGTCACGCCGCGACAGGTCCTCTGTCAGGGAGCTTCCCCAGCGGACCACGTCCGGGCGTCGACGGTCCCGGTAGCTTCCCTCGCTGCGGTAGGTCGTGATCTCCACGCGCGGCGGCCCTGCGAGCGTCACCGTCCCAAACGGGTTCTCCCAGAGCGCCTCCGGGAAGAGACGAGTGACCTCCTCCGGGGTGGCGGTGGTCGCCAGGTCCCAATCGGCAGCCGCGTCACCATGCAGGATGTCCCGCAGCGAGCCGCCGACCACCGCCGCCTCGTGGCCTGCCTCCGTCAGAGTGCGCAGCGTGCCGGCGACGAACTGCGGCAGGTCCAGCTTCAGGGGCTCGGCGGCATCGGTCTCCACCGGCATATCGTCGGACCCCCGACGGGCGCCGCGCAACCGGGGCTGCGCGCAACGGGCTCGCGCAAAGGACTGCGCGCAACGGGCTGCGCTCCGAGTCAGGTCGTCGCGCCCAGCTCGAGAGTCGCTCCGGGCAGGCAAGGCCGCCCCGGCATCTTCAGCTCAGGCGGACCCGGCTGTCCACGAACAGGTAGGTGCGCCAGGCGCCGTTGCGCTCGTCCGACAGGTACGTCCCGAACAGGTAGCCCACGTCGGCGCGAGGGGCGCGGGGCTCGCGCAGCAGGCTCATGCGCGCTTCGGCGAGCGTCTTGGCCCCCTTGCGGTGGTTGCAGCTGCGACATGCGGCCACCAGGTTGTCCCATTCGTGCCTGCCGCCACGGTGTTTGGGAACGACATGATCGATGGTCAGGTCGCGTCCCGGGGCGCCGCAGTACTGGCAGATGTGTCGGTCGCGCGCGAGGACCTCGCGACGCGACAGCTTGACCCGTGGCCGCGGACGCCTGACGAGGTACACCAGCCGGATCACCGATGGCGCCGCGATGGCCGTCGTGGGCGTGTGGATAACCTGGTGGTTGCGCTCCAGCAGTTCCGCCTTCTCGGCTCCGAGCAGGTTGAAGGCACGCCTGATATCACAGACGTTGAGCGGTTCGTAATTCTGGTTGAGGACGAGCACCGGTGCGTTGAACACGCCATGCCTCCAGCGTGGCGATCATAGCAACCAATTCCCCTC
>JALYXZ010000245.1 GCA_030946825.1 Chloroflexota bacterium
GCCGTCAACCGATGCTCGGCGTCGCGACGACGCCGGTAGCGTTGGACGACCAGGCGTCGACCGTGTGCCGTGGTTACGAGGTCGGTGCGATTGCTGAAGCCCCACGGGGCACGCTCCGCCTGGACGACCTGGGCGCCCGCCGCGCGCGAGAGCTCCGCGCGGTCCCCGGGAGTCGGATCCGGTCCGGGTGATCTGGCCACTGCCGGGCGATTGTGGGGCACCGAGGGCCAAGCGCGAGCGCGAAGTCGCCCCGGCAGGCTTGCGTCGAGTCCTACCCTCGCGATCTCATCCTCCCGCGGGTGTGATGGTCTGCTGCTCCATCGGTTGATCCTCCTGTATGGTTCGCGCGATCGTGAAGGACGGAATGACGGCAGCATGAGACGTGGCCTCGTCGCGGGGGCGGTCGCGCTGGTACTTGGCATCATCGTCGTGGTGGTCGGGCTTCAGCTGACCCGACCGCACACCTCTGCCTCGTCTCCAGTGCCAACGGCCGCCTCGCCGACACCGATCCCCATCGACCAGGCGCTACTGCACCGCAGAGTGACGTTCCTCCTGCTCGGGACCGACCAGAACGCGCAGCGCCAGAAGAGCGGCGAATCGGTCCTGACCGACTCGATGATCGTGGTCAGCGTCAACGCAACGCATACCCGGGTCGGGATGCTCTCCGTCCCGCGTGACACCGTCGATCTGCCGCTCCCTGACGGAGGGACGTGGCCCCAGAAGCTCAACGCCCTGTACGCCGCCAAGGGGATCGACACGTTGCGCGGCACCTTCGACAACTTGCTGGGCGTCAAGATCGACTACACCGTGGTGATCAACATGGACGACTTCGTGTCGCTGATCGATGCCTTCGGCGGGGTGGACGTGGTGGTCTCCGAAGCGATTCACGACCGGGAGATCGGCCTCGACATCACCGCCGGCCGCCATCACCTGGACGGCAAGACCGCCCTGGCGTACAGCAGGAGCCGGTACACGACCAACGACTTCGCTCGGGCGGAGCGCCAGCACGAGGTGCTGGTCGCGCTCCTGGCCCGCTTCAATTCACCGTCAACCAAGGTGGACGTGCCGAGCCTGCTGAAAACCCTGACAAGCCTGGCGAGCAGCATCCCCGCCGACAAGCTGCCGACCGTCCTGGAGATCGCCCGCCGTTCGCGCGCGGCAAAGGTGACCGATGTGGTGCTGCAGCCGCCGCGGTTCTACGACGTCGATCTGTCGGGACCGCGCGGCTACGTGCTGCTCCCCAAGCTGGACGAGATCCGCGCCTTTGCGCAACCGATGCTGACCGGTCCATGATCGGTAAGAAGTAGCGGCCTGCCCTAGTCGTCGGCCGGCGCGGCCAGGCGGGCCCGCCGCTCGCTGCGGGTCTCCCGAATCCCGGTGTGGCGTGCCAGCCAGAGGGCGATCCAGAAGATCGCCAGCGCATTGACCGGGTGCAGCGCGGCGACCATCGGGATGCTGGCGCGGAACGCGACGAACACCGACTGGAGCGTGAACAGGACGAGCACCAGGACCGTCAGCCAGACGCGGTTTCGGGTCAGACGTCCGACCAGCGCCAGCGCCAGCAGGACGAGCGTCAGCCAGCCGAACGTGTAGCCGAACGAGCGGTGCACCTCGAAGGTCGAGCCGGCCATCACCGCGTAGCCGGCGAGGAAGACCTGGACCACCACGCAGGCCACGAACAGCCAGGCAGCCACGCCGTACGCGAGGCGCGCGAAATAGGCGGTCGGTGTCAGGGATCCGCGGTCTGGACTCGCGGCGGCCTGGGCGGGATGTGCCACGGGATGCAACCTGCTTCGACTGTGAGGCGGAGCATACGCGGCTCGTACAGGCGCTCGCGCTCGCGAACGACCTACGCGCCGTCCGCCATCGGTCGCACCTCGTTGATCCAGCGCTCCAGCGTCTCCGCATCGAACGGAGCTGGCAGCTCGCCAATGAACGTGTGGAAGCCGATCTCCTTGCAGGCGCGCATCTTCTCGGCGATCTGCTCCGGCGTGCCGACCCAGAAGGTTTCGTCATCGGCAACGTCGCTGAGCGGGGTGCGGTTGTGCTCCATGGTCGTTTCCCACAGGCGACGCGCGTCGGCTTCCGTGTCGCGGATGAAGGGCTTACAGCCGACGGTCAGCTCGATCTCTGCCGGGTCACGGCCAACCTCGTCGCAGTGCCGATGCAGCACCTCGGTCTTGTGGCGCAGGGTCTCGACGCTGCCCATCGCATTCCACATGTCCGCGTGCCGGGCCACGGTGCGCAGGGTCTTGCGCTCGCCCGATCCGCCGATAAGGATCGGAACATGGTCCTGCACCGGGCGCGGGAGAAGGACGAGCTCTTCGAATCGGTAGCGGCCCTGTGCCGATGAGGTGACCGACCTCCCGTCGAGCAGGGCGCGAACTGCGGCGACCGAGTCTTCCAGCCAGTCGAGGCGCTGCCCGAAGCCGCTGCCGAACTCGATGCCATGCGCGGTGTGCTCCACCTCGAACCAGGCTCCGCCGAGGCCGGCGATCACCCGTCCCGCGCTGAGGTGGTCGATGGTGGTCAGGGTCTTGGCCACGAGCCCCGGATTGCGGAAGGTGTTCGCCCCGACCAGGAGCCCGAGTCGCACCCGCGAGGTGACGGCGGCCCACGCGGCGAGGGTGGTGTAGCCCTCGAAGATGGGCTGGTACGGATCGCCGAAGATCGCGTACAGGTGGTCCCAGGTCCACAGGCTGTCGTAGCCCAGCGCATCCACGCGCTTGGCGGCGGCTTCGAAGGCTTGCCAGTCGGTCGCCTGGCCCCAGAGACCCACACCGAGCCGGGATTCCGTCACACGATCACCTCCCTCACCGTTTCATGACCTTGATTGCTCCTCGCGGGGCCGCTCTCCGGGAGAGTACTCGCGCTGCGGCCGCGGCACCGGTCGGTCGACGACATCGGCGGCGGCATGGAAAGATGGCGCCATGTCGATCGTGCTGGTGACCGTCCTCTCCAGCTTCCTTGCCTCGGCAGTCGAGTTCGTGGAGGCGCTGACCGTGGTGCTTGCCGCCGGCATCACGCGGCAATGGCGTTCGACGCTGATCGGTGCCGGGGCTGCAGTCCTCACGTTGGCCGTGCTGGTTGGCGTGTTCGGCACCGCCCTCGTGCGCTTCGTCCCGATCGAGCTGCTGCGCCTGCTGGTCGGCTGCGTCCTGCTCATCTTCGGGCTGCAATGGCTGACCAAGGCGATCCTGCGCGCGGCCGGCGCACGCGCACGGCGCGACGAGGGCGCCCTGTACGCGGCCGATGTCGCCGAGCTTGCCGCCGATCCGCCGGTCCCCGGCTCCGGGATGGACTGGATCAGCTTCACGGTCGCCTTCAAGGGCGTGCTGCTGGAGGGGCTGGAGGTCGCGTTCATCGTCATCAGCTTCGGAAGCACCTCCCGGCAGCTTGGTCCGGCGGCGCTCGGGGCGGCCGCCGCCGCGGTACTCGTGATGGCGGCGGGAGTGCTGCTCCGGCGACCCCTGGCACGCGTCCCGGAGAACGGGCTGAAGTTCGTGGTGGGCCTGATGCTGACCAGCTTCGGTGCCTACTGGGGCGGCGAGGGAGTGGGGATCGACTGGCCAACCGGCGACCTGACGATCCTCGGCCTGCTGATCGGGTTCGCAGTCGCATCGCTCCTCGCCGTGCGCCTCGTGGCCTCGGGCCGTGGCGTGCGCCGAGCGGCGGGCGCCGCGTGAAGCAGGCGAATCCGATGCGGTACCTGCGCGCGTTCGGCCGCTTCTGGTGGGACTTCCTGGTCGGGGATCGCCTCGAGCTGTTTCTGGGCCCGATCGCGGTCCTGGCCGTCGCCGCCCTCCTGGTCCGCTGGGGCGCATCGGGGCTGGTCGCGGGAGCGGTTCTCTTCGGCTTGGTGATCGTCACCGGCGCGCTGAGCCTGGCCCTGGTCATGGCCGCGGGGCGTCGCTGACCGGGCGAAGGCCGATTGGCCCGCAGCTCGGCAGCCAACCGATCGGTGGTCGACGGTTGACGCCGTTTCTACCATGGTGAGCCGGCGCCACCTGGGGAGGGCGGTCCGGAAGCACCGAAAGCGGGGGGCCGCCGTGACGAAGGAGCGCGAATGGCAGCCACGACCCTTCCCACCGATCCCGAGCTCGGCCTGGAGAGGAACGCCGTCGGACTGACGGAGGTCCTGTTCCAGTCGATCACCCACATGGCTCCGGCGGCCGCGGTCGCCTTCTCCATCATCTTCGCCACCACCTACTCCGGCGGCGCCACGCCCCTGGCGGTGGTGATCGCCCTGATCGGGTGCCTGCTGGTGGCGAACTCGATCGGGCAGCTGGCGCAACATCTGCCCTCGGCCGGCGGCCTGTACACCTACAACGCCCGGGGGCTGGGAGACGTCGTGGGCTTCCTAGTGGCCTGGGGTTTCATCCTCGCCGAACCGCTGGTGGCGCCGCTGCTGTACCTCATCTTCGCGTACGTGGTGGCCGGAACGCTGACCACGCATCTCCACACCCCGGCAGAGCTATGGATCCTGTTCGCCATCCTGGCTGGCCTCATCGTCTGGGCGCTCACCTACTTCGGAGTCCGGCTTTCGACGCGCACCGGCGTCCTGCTCGGTGCGTTCGAGATCGTCGTGTTCCTTGCGCTGGCGGTGACGCTGATCATCGCCGCGGGCGGCAGGAACACACTCGCGGTCTTCTCCCCGACGACCGGTACGGCCAACGGGCTGGGCAGCGTCTTCCCGGGGATGATCTTCGCCATCCTGGCCTTCGTCGGCTTCGAGGCGGCAGCCCCGCTGGGTGAGGAGGCACGCAACCCGCGGCGAACCGTGAAGCTCGCCGTTCTGCTGTCGTGCTTCCTGATCGGGCTCTTCTATGTGCTGACCTACTACGCCGCGACGGTGTACTTCGGCCCGGCTCGAATGGCTGCCGATTTCTACGGGTTCAACAATTCGGATCCGTGGACCGGCCTTGCCACCGAGGTCTGGGGCGTCGGGTGGATCGTCGTCTTCCTGGCCGTCGCTAACAGTGCAATCGCCAACTCGAATGCGGCTTCGACCGCAGCCACCAGGGTGGCCTACGCCATGGGTCGCATCGGCCTGTTGCCGGCGGCCTTCGCCAAGGTCCACCCGGTGCACCGGACCCCGGTCACCGCGGTGCACGTCCAGGGAGCGGGCGGCATCATAGTCGCCGTCCTGCTGGGCCTGGTGCTCGGCGGTCCGCTGCCGGCGTTCAGCCTCATCGGATCGACGGTTACCCTGATCGTGATCGGGATCTACATCCTGACCAACATCTCGTGCACCGTCTTCTACCTGCGCGAGCGGCGGGACGAGTTCAACCCGCTCATGCACCTGGTCTTCCCGGTGCTCGGTGTGCTGGCCTTCATTCCGGCGGTGATCGCCTCGCTCGGGATCGGATTCCTGGGGATCCAGATCCAACCACTCGCGTATCCGGTCAGCCTTGCGCCGATCCTGATCCTGGCCTGGATGGCCCTCGGCGTGGTGGTGCTCGTCTCCCTGCTGGCCCGCGGCCGGGATCGGTTGGCGCGCACCGGGGAGATCTTCCAGGAGGGCTGAACCGATGGCGACGCCGGTCGCG
>JALYXZ010000002.1 GCA_030946825.1 Chloroflexota bacterium
AGCTACGGCGCCTCCGGCCCCGTAGGATCGTGGTCGTCGGAGGGCCGCAGGTTGTCAGCGACACGGTCGTAGCGCAGCTCGCCACATTCACGACCGGACCGGTGGTCCGGATTGCGGGGGCCGACCGGTACGCAACCTCCGCGCGCATCTCGGCCAGCACCTTCGGGCCGGGGGTCTCCGCCGCATACATCGCGACGGGGCTGGCCTTCCCCGACGCGCTTGCCGGCGCCGCAGCGGGGGCCAGCTACGGTGCCCCGATACTCCTCACGGCCCGTGGGGCAGTCCCGGCACCGATCGCGGCGGAGCTTGCGCGTCTGAAGCCACGCCGCATCGTGGTGCTCGGCGGGGATGCCGTGATCTCGAGCGGAGTGCAGGCGGCGCTTGGCCGGTTCGCTCCTGTGCGCCGCTTGGCGGGCGTCGATCGCATCGCGACATCGGTCCAAGTCTCCCTCGATGCGTTCGGTGCCCATGAGCCGACGACCATCTACATCGCGACCGGCGGAGGCTTTCCGGACGCCTTGACGGGCGGCCCGCTGGCCGGTCAGAGTCCGGGCCCGCTTCTGCTAGCCGGGAACACCCTCCCGACGCGAGTCACCGACGAGATCCGCCGGCTCAACCCATCCAGCGTGATCATCCTCGGGGGCACCGGAGTGGTTCCGGACGTCGTGGTCCAGCAGATCCGAGCGCTGTTCGACAACAGCACCTACTCGTCTCACTGAGCGGGCTTGTCCGTCCGGTGTCGCATTCTCCCGACTTGCCCCTTCCCGGTCCCCCGGACCCGTGGCGGCCGTCGGAGGTACCGGATCGCCGCTCCGGTCCTCCGTTTCTGATGACCGAGATGATCGAGGCGGAGCCGGCCTTCGCGGCGCGCCTGTTGACACGCCTGGAGCGGGATGTGAGCGTCGAGCAGCTCGTGACCGCGCTGCGGCACACGGCCGAGGCAGGGCTTCCGGTGGTGACCACCGGCGAGGGCACCAGCCTGCATGCCGCCATGGGCCTGGCGGCTATCCTGGCCACTACGCCGCCGGCGAACGGCCAACACCTCGGGCCAGTCCGAGGGGAGGCAGTCGACCCGCCGGTGGAAGCGTTCCCGCCGCGGGCCGTCGAGGCTTTCGAGCTGCTGGCCCGTCCGCCCCGCAACGGGCTGCTGATCGCCGTCTCGCACGAGGGTGGGACGCAGGCGACGATCGAGGCGCTCGAGGCGGCCGCCCGGAACGGCGCTGCGACGGCGCTGATCAGCGTTGGCACCGGCTCTCCGGCGGCCGCGGCGGCGGGCACGGTGGTGGCCACCGGCGAGCAGGACCGGAGCTGGTGCCACACCGTCGGCTATCTCTCGCCCCTCGTGGTTGCGGTGGTCCTCAGCGCCCGGCTCTCACACACCGGGGTCGACGCCATCGCGCTCCGCCACCTGCTGGAGGTGGCCTCGGCGGCGAACCAGGCGGGCGTGGTCGCCAATGCGCTCGCCGACGCGGAGCGCGTCCTGGTCCTCGGCTCGGGGATCGACTACGTCTCGGCGCGGGAGCTGGCGCTCAAGATCGAGGAGGGAGCGCGACTGGCGGCCGTGGCACATCCGCTGGAGACGGTCCGGCACGGGCACTGGGCGGCCGTCACCGATCGCACCGCCGTGATCGTGATCCTGACCGATGTCGAGGGCCGCGGCGAGCCGCTGCGCCACACGTCGCGTGCCGTTCTGCTGGCGGCGGCCGCCCTGGGCGCACGCGCGGCGGCGATCATCGGCGTGGAGGACGACGCGGTGCCCGGCGACCTGACTCCGGCCGGTCGTCTGCGGGTTCCGCGGGCGCGTGGCCTGGAGGGTGTGGCGGCCGCGGCCCTGGCAACGGCGATCCCGCTGCAGCTGCTCGCGGAGCGGCTCGCGCGGGCGCGAGGCGTGAACCCGGACCTCATCGGTCGCGACGACCCGCGGCAGGCGGCCGCCGCGCGCTTCTGACGCAGCGGCAAGCCTTCGGCGCTGCCGATGAGGCCGCCCAGGCCCGATGCGGGCGCAGCCCGTAAGATCGGTCCGTGGCGAACCTGATTGAGTGTGTCCCGAACTTCAGCGAGGGCCGACGCGCGGAGGTCGTCGATGAGATCGTGCGCGCCGTGAGCCAGATCGACGGCGTCACGCTCCTCGACCACAGCCGGGACGCCACCCACAACCGCAGCGTCCTGACCTTCGCCGGGGCAGCGGAGCCGGTGGTCCGCGCGGCGACCGCCGCCGTGGGGCGAGCGCTCGAGCTGATCGACATGCAGAAGCACCAGGGTGCGCACCCGCGCATCGGCGCAGTGGACGTCATCCCGTTCGTTCCGCTGGGCACCACGCGGCTCCAGGAATGCGCGGACCTCGCCCGCCGCTTCGGCGAGCAGATCGCGCAGCGCTTCGAGCTGCCCGTCTACCTCTATGGGGCGGCGGCACTCCGGCCGGAGCGTCGGCGGCTGGCCGATGTGCGCCGCGGCCAGTACGAGGCACTGCGCGAGGAGCTGGGCGTGGATCCGGCCCGAGACCCCGACTTCGGACCGTCGCGCCTCCACCCGCGCGGCGGAGCGGTGGCGGTCGGTGCGCGCAAGCCGTTGATCGCCTTCAATGTCAACCTCGCCACCGACGACCTGGCGCTCGCCAAGCGGATCGCTCACCGCATCCGCGAGTCCTCCGGCGGCCTGCCGGCAGTCCAGGCCATGGGCGTCCTTCTCGAGAACCCCGGCGAGGCACGTCGTGCGCAGGTGAGCATGAACCTGGTCGACTGGGAGCGGACCGGTATCGCTCGGGTCGTGCGCGAGATCCGCCACCTCGCGCTGGAGGCGGGGACCGAGATCGATCACTGCGAGCTGATCGGGCTGGCGCCAACGGCGGCGCTGCTGGAGGTGGCGGCAGACGTGCTCGCGCTCCGCAGCTTCAGTACGGACCAGGCGTTGGAGCTTCGGCTCGCCCGAGACCGATAGAATCGACCGCCCATGACCTTGATCCGCGAGGCGCTGCGCGACGCGCTCCGGGATGCCCTCGACCGAGGGCTGGCAGCCGGCGAGCTGACGGCCGCCGACGGGGCGCCGCTTCCGTCGGTATCGATCGAGCGGCCCGGCCGCGCCGAGCACGGCGACTACGCCTCCAACCTGGCGATGCGACTGGCCCCGGTCATGCGACGCGCCCCGATGCAGATCGCGGAGGCGCTGCGGCGCAACCTCGTACCGCCCCCGGCGGTGTCCGGTGTGACGGTCGCGGCACCCGGCTTCGTCAACCTCCGACTCGACGATGCCTGGGTCGCAGAACAGATCGGCCCGATCCTGGCCGCCGGCGAACGGTACGGGCGGGGGTCGGATCTCGACGGCCACCACGTGAACGTCGAATTCGTGAGCGCCAACCCCACCGGCCCGCTGACGCTGGGAAACGCCCGAGGGGCGTTCGTCGGCGACCTGCTGAGCCGCGTCCTCGAAGGAGCCGGCGCCGCGGTGACCAGGGAGTACTACTTCAACGACCAGGGTCCGCAGGTGCGCAACCTCGGCCGCTCAGTGCTCGCCATCGTGGCCGGCGAACCGGTCCCCGACGACGGCTACCACGGCGCATACGTCGCGGACCTGGCGGCCGATCTCCCCGAGGACGTCTTGCAGGCCTCGCGCGCTGACGACGCCGATCCGGCCTGGGCGGTCGGCGTCTGGGCCTCCGAGCGGGTCCGGGCGGCTATCGAGGGCAGCCTGGCAAGGCTGGGCGTCCGTTTCGACGCATGGACCACGGAGGGCTCGCTCCATCGGGACGGATGGGTCTCAGGTGCCCTCGAACGGCTGCAGGACGCCGGCCACCTCTACCAGGCCGAAGGCGCCACGTGGTTTCGCTCGACGGCGTTCGGTGACGACAAGGACCGCGTCGTGATCCGGTCCAACGGCCAGCCGACGTACTTCGCCGCCGACATCGGCTACCTGGAGCACAAGTTCAAGCGCGGCTTCACGGAACTGATCTACCTGTGGGGCGCCGACCATCACGGCACCGTAGCCCGCAACCGTGCGGCCGCGGAGGCGCTTGGCCACCAGTCGGCGTCGATCCACTGGCTGCTCATCGCCTGGGTCCGCTTCGTCCGGGACGGCCGCGAGATCAGCATGAGCAAGCGCAGCGGCGAGTTCGTGACCCTGGACGAGCTGCTCTCCGAGATTGGCACGGACGCAGCACGCTGGTTCTTCGGCTCGCGCGCGACGAGCACCGGCATCGACTTCGACATCGAGCTCGCCAAGCGGCAGTCGAGCGAGAATCCGGTGTACTACGTCCAGTACGCCCACGCACGCTGCGCCTCCATCCTGCGCAACGCGGGGTCCGCGCGACCGGATGCACGCCAGGCCGGCGAGCTGCTCCGCCAACCCGCGGAGCAGGCGCTCGCTCGCGAGCTGTTGCGCCTACCCGAGGTCGTCAGCGACTCCGCGCAGCGACGTGAGACGCACGACATCCCGCGCTACGGCCTGGACGTGGCGGCCCTCTTCAGCCAGTTCTACCGAGACTGCCGCGTCCTGACCGATGACGCGCCGCTCAGCGCGGCGCGGCTAGCGCTGGTGGACGCAACCCGCCTGGTGCTGGCCAATGCGCTCGGCCTGCTGGGCATCACCGCCCCGAGCTCGATGTAGCGCTCCGACCCCGAGTCTCGGCGGATCGGCTCAGCGAACGGCGGCGACCACTCGGCGGAGGATCTCCTGCGACGAGGCGTGTGCGACCAGGACCGTTCTGTCGCCGAGGCTGATCAGCTGCGACGGGAACGCCAGGCGGCTCTCGACAGCCGCATAGGTCTGGCCGAACTCCCGCGCGTCCGCCGGAGAGTCCCACGTCAGCTTCCAGGCGAGCGCGAACGATCCTCCCGGGCCGGAATCGACCACCAGGCGATCGCCTCCCCAGCCTTGGGCCGCCAGCGATGCGGCACCGGGCTCGGCGCCCAGGCCGGTCAGCCAGACGTCGATCATCGCCTCGCCCTCCGCGCTCGACGACGCCTCTCTCCAGCCGGAGCCGAGCACCGCCGCGACTGCCGGCAGGCTCACAGCTACCGGCTTCTCGTTGGCGACGTACTTGTCATAGTGGATCACCTGCTCGGTGGAGAGCGGCGGCTGCCGGAACGCGGCGTCGACCGCGGCGAACCCGCCGCTGGCATACAGCCGCGCCACGAAGTTGGCGCCGACGGTATAGGGAAACGCGAGCTGGCGCACCATCCAGGCGGGGATGCCGGCGAGATCGGGGGCGGCCCCCCGACCGACTGCGGCCAGCTGCTGCGGGGTGAGGTGATCAAGCGCCCAGAGAGTCATCGAGGTGGTCGCGTCGCCTTCCACCAGGCTCAGCCGGGCCAGGTCCCGGTCGTCGGCCCCGCGGGCGTTCAGGTCCAGCGACGACAGTCTGAAGGCGGCGTCCTGCAGGGCATGCGTGTACTCGTGCGCATAGGTCATCTGCACCTGCGGCGTGAGGCCGGCCTCGCCAACGATCGCCATCCGTCGCGCCCGATCGTCGTAGAAGCCGACCACCTGGCCGGTCAGCAGCTTGAGTCGCAGCGCTCCGATCTCCTGGCTGGCGGTCAGCAGCCCCATCGCGCGCAGGGTGGCGGTCTCCGCCGCCTGCCGGGCCGGCGGGTCGTCGATCTGGAGCTGCGCGCGGAGCTCTCGGCCCAGCTCGGCGCGACTGATCAGCCGCGGGGAGCCGATACGTGGCGCCGGCAGGCCGCGCCGGGCGCGCACCTGCGCCTCGATCTGCGAGAAGGTCGGCGGCGTGCCGCTCGGCGCTGCGCCGCCCGAGGGGAGGGTGATCGGCGCAAGCGGCGCCGTCGGCACCGGCGTCGGGCTGGCCAGCGGACCCAGCGCCACCTGCGCGCCCATCGCCCGCAGGAGCAGGACGCCGACGATCAGCGCCCCGAGTGCGAGCGCGGCGATCGCCGCCAGGCGGCGGAGCAGCACGGGCATGGGGCGGCATTGTACGAGGGCGCGGGAGACATCGGTCCGGCGGGGCAGGTACGTTCAGTTTTCTTAAGCCACGGCAAGCCCTCGATTCATGTCCGGCACCTAGGCTCTGCCCCGCGAGTTGGAGACCGGCAACGGTTTCCACCTCCACCCTCCCTCCTTCGAGCGCCGGTGTCATTGGGCGGGCACCGGCGCTCGTGTTTTTCGCTAGCATCGGTCCACCGATGGAGATCACCTGGTACGGACGTGCCTGCTTCCGCCTCAAGGGCCGCGACGCCACGGTGATCACCGACCCCTCGCCGCCATCGACCGGCTTCGTGGCCGGCAAGCACGAGGTCGACCTCCTGACCATCAGCCACGCCCACCCGGACCATTCCTACACGCGGTCGATCACCGCCGGCCTGACCCTCACCAGGCCCGGCGAGTACGAGTACCGGAATGTGCTCGTCACCGGGGTACGCGCCTTTCATGACGCGGTCGGGGGCGCGGAGCGTGGGGAGAACATGATCTTCGCCTTCGAGCTGGAGGGCGTTCACATCTGCCACCTGGGCGACCTGGGGCACCTGCTGACTGAGGAGCAGCTCTCCGAGCTTGGCCCCGTGGACGTCCTGCTGGTACCGGCCGGTGGCCAGTTCACCGTCTCGCCGGCTCTGGCCGCCGAGGTCGTGGCGCAGGTCAGCCCCAAGCTCGCCATACCGATGCACTTCGCCGTGGACGGGGCTTCGACGGATCTGCTCGGGCCGGAGCGGTTCCTGCACGAGATGGCCGTCGCCGAGCCGGTCCGTCAGCCGAAGGCGGTGGTCACCTCTTCGTCGCTGCCCGATGAGACGCAGGTCGTGGTGCTCGATGCGCGAGGCAGAACCGGGTAGCGGCCATCCGGTGCGTCCGGTCAACGCTTCTGAGACCGGCGTGCCGCACCCAACTCCATCGGACCCCACGCGCAGGCCGCCAGAGGTACTAGCCAAGCCCCTACCGGCTTCCTATGCTGCCCCCAGGTCCAGACGAAGCTCGGGTGTGTGGGATCGCGGCGATTCGATCCAGCCCCCCTGGCAGGGACGGGGTAGGGGTTCGCCCTTACCCCGTCCGCTGTGTCCGGCGGCCCGCCTCAGATGATCGCGAGCTCGCGGCCGACCGTCTCGAACGCGGCCAGGCACGCATCGAGCTCAGCCCGGGTGTGCTCAGCGGTGACGATGGTCCGCACCCGGCTGCGGTCCTCGGGGACGGTCGGGAAACCGATGCCCTGCGCAAATACGCCCTCCTCGAACAGGCGATCGGAGAGCTTCATGGCTCGCGCGCCGGAGCCGACGATCACCGGCGTGATCGGCGTTTCGGAGGCCCCGGTCTCGAACCCGAGCCGTGCCAGCCCCGCCTTGAAGTAGCGCGTGTTCTCCCACAGGCGCTCGATCAGCTGCGGCTCGCTTTCCAGCACGTCGATCGCCGCCAGGCAGGCGGCCGCCACCGCCGGCGGGTGGGAGGTGGAGAACAGGAAGGGGCGCGCCCGATGGATCAGCACCTCTCGCAGGCTGGCGGGCCCGGCGACGTAGCCACCCAGGACCCCGATCGCCTTGGAGAGCGTCCCGACCTGAACCTGCACCCGCCCATGCAGGCCGAAGTGGTCGACGCTTCCTCGCCCGTTGCGCCCCAGGACGCCGGACGCGTGCGCATCGTCGATGTAGACGATCGCCTCAGCCTCCTCCGCAGCGGCCACGATCTCCGGCAGCCGGGCGATGTCGCCATCCATGCTGAAGACGCCATCGGTGATGACCAGCACCGTCCGCTCGGCCCCCCCAGGTGCGGCGCGCACGTCTCGCAGCGCGGAGCGCAGGGCCTCCATGTCGGCGTGCGGGAAGATCCGGCGCTCGGCCTTCGTCAGCCGGATGCCGTCGATGATCGACGCGTGGTTCAGCGCGTCGGACACGATGACCGCTCCTTCGCCGGCGAGGATCGGGATGACGCCCGTGTTGCAGGTGAAGCCCGACTGGAAGGTGAGCACCGCCTCGACGTGCTTGAAGTCCGCGAGCCGCCGTTCGAGTTCCTCGTGGATGCGCATCGTGCCGGCGATGGTCCGCACCGCGCCTGAGCCGGCGCCGAGCTCTCGCACCGCTGCCTCGGCCGCCGATCGCAGCCTGGGGTGCGTGTTGAGTCCGAGGTAGTTGTTGCTCGACAGGGTGATCACCTCGCGGCCGTCGACGATGCAGCGGCTCTTCTGCTCGCTCTCCACCACGCGCAGC
This sequence comes from Chloroflexota bacterium, assembly GCA_030946825.1. GTDB lineage: Bacteria > Chloroflexota > Limnocylindria > QHBO01 > QHBO01 > QHBO01. Next base: position 8,139 of record JALYXZ010000002.1, read on the forward strand.
CGCCGATAGAGGCCCTTGGCCTTGAGGTCGTCGATCTCCGCGTCGAGGAAGGCGAGCGGATTGCGGCCGCGGGCGGTGCGCACGGCGGGGCTCTGGGCGGTCTCGGTCATGGCAGGAGTACCACCTTTCCAGCGTGGCGGGAGGCGATCAGGTCAAAGCCGCGCTCCCACTCGGCGAGGTCGAACCGATGGGTGAGGATCGGAGTCACGTCCAGCGCCCCCGATCGGAGGAGCGCCTGCGTCCGCTCCCAGGTGTCGTAGATGCGTCGACCATAGATGCCATACAGTCGCACTCCCTTCTGGATCACCAGGTCCGACAGGTCGACGCGCACCGGCTCGGAGAAGATGCCCAGCAGGCTGATCCGTCCGCCCCGCGTGACGACCCCGAGCGCCTGGTTGAGCGCCGTTCCGGCGCCGCTCATCTCGAGGACGACCTCCACACCGTCGCCGCCGGTTGCGTCGGCGATCCGGCGCGGCGTCTCGGGATCGGTCGCATCCAGCGCCAGGTCGGCTCCCATCCTGGCGGCCAGCTCCAGGCGATACGGCTCGGTATCGGTCGCGATCACCAGGGCGGCATCGGCGGCGCGCGCGATCCCCACCGCGCAGAGACCAATCGGGCCACACCCGGTGACCAGCACGGTGCGGAACTCGATCGGCTCGACGAAGGCGGCATGCACCGCGTTGCCCATCGGCTCCTGGAGCGCCACCACGGCGGGGTCGAGCCCATTGCTCTCGATGGCGTTCGTCTCCGGAATGACCACGTACTCCGCGAACCCGCCATCGACATGCGCGCCGATGACCCGCAGGTTGCGGCACAGGTGCTCATTGCCCGCCCGACACTGGGCACAGCTCCAGTCGACCAAGTGCGACTCCACGCCGACCAGGTCCCCCTCGCGGACGCGTGTCACCCCGCTCCCGATGCCGACGACTCGTCCCGCGAGCTCGTGTCCGAGGATGACCGGCGGCTTGACGACCTCGCGTGCCCACTGATCCCAGGCGTAGAGGTGATAGTCGGTGCCGCAGATGGAGGCCGCCTCCATGTGGAGGAGCACCTCGCCGGCGCCCGGGGCGGGCACCTCCCGCTCGATCAGCTCGGCGCCGGGTCCCGGCCGAGTCTTGGCCAGCGCCCGCATCGTTCGGGTCACCAGCGTCATATGCCGCGCTCCTCGGGTATCGCGCACCGCCGGCGGGGGCCCGCCTCGAGTGTCGGAGCGCACGCCAGCAGCTTCACGGCAGCGGAGCCTATTCCTCGACGAAGTAGGCGCGGGCGGGCGGGCGGAGCAGTCCCGCGATCAGGACCACGCTCAGCAGCAGCCCGAGCGGGACGAAGATCAGGTACCAGCCGTTGGCTGCCTGCGCCGGCATCCGCAGCAGCGCCGGCGGGAGCCCGGCGAGCATCGGCACCGGCAGCAGCGCGATGCCGAGCGCAAACCGGTGAGCGATCCGCTTGCGCTGCAGCGCCGTGGTGATGCCGAACAGCACCGCGGCGAGCTCGAGCATCACGAAGATGCCGAGGATCGAGAACGGCGCTCGCGGGCTGAAATCGACGAACTCGACGATGCGCCCCAGGAAGAGCCCGGTCTCTGCGAGGAGCAGGAATGCCCAGGCGAACCAGAGCAGGACTCCGAGCGGGGTCCCGGCGACGCTCGGCCGGTCGGGCGGCTGATCGCCTTCCTCCTCCATTCGTCCATCCTACCCGGGGCGCGGCAACGCCGCGGATCGGACGTCGAGACGACGCCTCTCGTACGATGCGTATCGCCGCGCATTCTCGATACCTTCCACGCCACGAGGGCCCGATGAGCTACGCCCGCCGCGCCAGCTACGCCAGCTACGCCCGCCGCGCCAGCCGCCCGGCGAATCGCGTTGCGCCGACGTGCCCGCGTGAGACCGTCGCTCGCCCCGCGGATGGGTGATCAGAGACCGAGACGGACGGTCGCGGCAAGGGCCGGTCTGGCTCTGGGGATCGCGCTGGGGATCGGCCTGGGCGCCTGCGCCACCCCGACACCCCAGACGCCTTCGGGCATCGGATCTGGGCAGGGGTCTCGCCTGCCCCTCCCTTCGGCACCGGCGGGAAACGCGGCGTCGCCCTCCGTGCCCGCCTCCTCCGCACCTGTGTTGACACCCGCCGCCAGCCCGGCGCTTGCCTTCTCGCTTGCCCTGCCGGCGGGACGCGACCCTCGGGCCGTGCGGTACAGCGTCGGCGCCCAGGTCCCGGCGGTGGGCACTGGACAACTGGTGGTGACGGTCACGAACCTCACCGACCGGCTGATCGGGGAGCTCGTGCTGCGCTGGCCCACATCGCTCGCCGCGCGTCTGTCGCTCGCCCCGTTCAGTCCCTCGATGCAGCGCATCGCCGACGGCGGCCCGCCGCTGGTTCAGCCCTGGACGAAGTGGGTCGAGGGCCCGGGTGAGAGTGGCGAGCCGGCCGGCACGACGTCCATCGGCTGGGGGCCGCTGCTCCCGCGGTCGACGCTGGTGGTGACCCTGGTCGCCACCCGACGCGTGGCAGGCCCGGTGGCGTTCGACCTCCAGCTCCTGACCGGCGAGGCGATCCTGACCGGCGCCGACGGCAACCTGGCTCGCACGCGCGTGCAGGTGCCCTGAAGATGCTTGCCATCCTGCCACGCTGGAACGTCCCCGATCCCGGCCTGCACCGGCTGCTGGGCGAGATGCTCGACCCCGATCGGAAGATCCTGGCCGCGCTCGAGCGGGTGGTGCCCCTTTCCGGCAAACGGATCGCCGACGTGGGAACCGGGATCGGCTACTTTCCGATGCTGCTGGCCCGGCGCACCGGGCGCACGTACGGCATCGAGTCGGACCCCTCGCTGCTCGCCGCGGCACGTCAGCGGGCGAGCGCGTCGCATCAGCCGAACATCCGGATCGTGGAGGGCGACGCGCACAACCTGCCGCTGCGCGACGAGGCCGTCGACATCGTGCTGAACGGTCGGATCGACCCGCACGATGGCGCGCTGCCGGCGATCGCCGAGTCGCTTCGGGTCCTGCGTCCCGGCGGCCGGCTGGTGGTCATCGGCTACTACGGACGGGATGATGTCTCGAGCCTGTTCGAGCCCGAGATCGTGGCGCACGCGCGTGCCGCCACACAGCGGCGCACCGGCTGGTGGCTGCGCAATGGGTTCAAGATCAAGGTGGTGCACACCCGGCTCGACCTGCGCGATCCGGCCGCTGCCCGGGAGATCCTGCCCCGGGTGTACGGCGAGCGCGGGCGCGCCTATCTCGAGACGGACCATCCGCCGATGCCCGAGCTCAAGCTCGCGCTCTACCACCTCGCCAAACCGGCCGTCTCGCCGGAGGTGAGGCGCTCCCGCTGAGGGTGCCACGCGACCCGCCGCCGGGTCGCGTCAATCGGTGCCGAGATGTCTTGCGCGGCCCGGGTGCCGCCTCTATGATTCGCGCGTCGGAGGCCAGGCTCTTCTCCCCCCGGAGCCTGGCCTTCGGCATGCCCGGGCGCGCGCCGGTGTGATAATGGGCCCGAGGAGGCAGAACGACCGATGGCCACCGCCACCCCGCGGATGAAGATCACGTACGCCACCCTCAGCGCCGACAACGAGGAGCTGCAGACCGCCTTCGACGAGGCTGTCGCCGCCGTACGTGGCGAGCTCGGCGGCAGCTACCCGATGATCATCGGCGACGAGGAGCGGACCGGTCGCCAGACGTTCGAGGACCGCTCCCCGATCGATACCCGCATCGTCGTCTCGCGCTTCCCGATCGGCAGCCGACAGGATGTTCGCGATGCGGTCGCGGCCGCCAGACGGGCCTTCCCGGCGTGGCGTGCGCTCGGTTGGCAGGCGCGGCTGGCCCTGCTGCGCCGCGCAGCGGACCTGATCAGCGAGCGCCAGTTCCGCTATGCGGCCCTGATGTCCTTCGAGGTCGGCAAGAATCGTCTCGAGGCACTCGGCGACGTCGAGGAGACCGCCGACCTGATCCGCTACTACGGCAGCGAGATGGAGCGCAACGACGGGTTCGTGAGGCCGATGGGATCGCTCTCGCCGGACGAGCACACCCGCAGCGTCCTCAAGCCGCACGGCGTGTGGGCCGTCATCAGCCCCTTCAACTTCCCGATGGCGCTCTCCGGCGGCCCGGCTGCCGGCGCGTTGATCGCGGGCAACACGGTCGTCATGAAACCGTCCTCGGACGCACCGCTGCTCGCCTACGAGTTCGTCCGCGTCCTCCGCGAGGTGGGGGTTCCGGCCGGCGTCGTGAACCTGGTCACGGGCCCGGGTGAATCGGTCGGCGCCGAGCTGGAGGAGAACCCGGACATCGACGGAATGGTCTTCACCGGCTCCTACGAGGTCGGGATGCGTCTGCAGCGCAGCTTCACCAGGGACTACCCGCGGCCGATCATCACCGAGATGGGCGGCAAGAACCCCGCGATCGTGACCGCGAACGCGGACCTGGACGAGGCCGCCGAGGGCGTGATGCGCGCCGCATTCGGCTACGACGGCCAGAAGTGCAGCGCCAACAGCCGCGTGTATGTCGAGCGCGCCGTGGCCGCCGCCTTCGTTGACAAGCTGGTCGAGCGAACCAGCGCCATCCGGGTCGGGGATCCCACGCAGCGCGAGAGCTGGATGGGGCCGGTCATCAATGAGCGGGCGATCAACACCTTCCGCACGGCGGTCGATGAGGCGCGGCGGGACGGAGCCGAGATCCGCGCCGGCGGAGAGGTGCTCACCGACGCGGGCCTGGAGCGTGGCTATTTCCCGACGCCCACGATCATCACCGGCCTGCCGACCGACCACCGGCTCTTTCGCGACGAGCTCTTCGTGCCGCTGCTGGTCATCGGCGAGGTCGACTCGGTGGACGAGGCACTGCGCCTCGCGAATGAGACGCCGTACGGGTTGACCGCCGGGATCTACAGCCACGACCGCGGTGAGATCACACAGTTCCTCGACACGATCGAGGCCGGCGTGGTGTACGTCAACCGCCGCGCCGGGGCGACCACCGGCGCCTGGCCGGGCATCCAGTCGTTTGGCGGCTGGAAGGGATCCGGCTCGAGCGGCAAGAATGGCCTCGGGCCGTACTACGTCCAGCAGTTCCTGCGCGAGCAGTCGCAGACCGTCGTGGGCGAGGAGCCGCCCGCGTGACGGAGGCCCTCGCGCAGGGGGGCGAGGCTGTGGTCGACTCGAGCGGCTGGTTCGCCGTCGAGCTGCGCTACTCGTACCTCGTCGGGGAGGCGCGGCGGCCGCAGCTGGTCGAGGACCGTGTGATCCTGATTGACGGAGAGGACGAGGAGCATGTCCTGGTGCGCGCCGTCGAGATGGCGATCGAGTACGAGGGCGACTACGAGACCGATGCCGGCGAGCCGGGCAGCATCCGTTTCGACGGGGTGGTGGCGCTCAAGGAGCTGAACGACCCACCGGCCGCCGGGACCGAGGTGTGGCACGAGTTGATGGCTCCGTCCGGGTCGGAGACCGATGCCGGTGGCGCACCGCTGCCTCCGATCTGGCCTCCCGAGATGGCGTTTCCGCGCGCGACCGACGACTGACCGATGAGCTGGCGGACGGCCGCGTACCGCGCCGTTCGGCCCGCCCTCTTTCGGATTGATGCCGAGCGTGCACACCACGCCGCGCTGGCCACGCTGCGGATGGCCGGCGATCATTCCCTTGGTCGCGCGCTGTTGTCGGCGATCGGGGGCGCCGGTCGCACCGGGACCGGAGGCCGGAACGACGACGCCGGGGCACGCTTGCTCGGCCTCGAGTTCCGCAACCGGCTCGGCGTCGGCGCCGGTTTCGACAAGGATGGAGTGGCGCTGCGCGGCTGGGCAGCGCTCGGGCTCGGCTTCGCGGAGGTCGGCACCGTCACGCCGCTGCCGCAGCCGGGCAACCCCCGCCCACGGGTGTTCCGGCTCATCGCCGACGACGC
>JALYXZ010000018.1 GCA_030946825.1 Chloroflexota bacterium
ACGATGCGCTGGATCGCTGCCAGCTCGGCGTCCTGCCCCGTCGTCGGCTTGGTCTTGGGATCCACGCCGTTCGCCTTCATGGCCGCGATGGCTCCCCCGGCACCGCCGTCGTTGGCCACGTAGACGCCGTCGAAACCAGTCTTGCCGACCGATGCGATGGCCGCCTCCATGATCGCCTGGGCCTCTTCCGGCTTCCAGTTGGCCATGGCGTCTTCCTTGACGATCTGCACCTTGCCGTCGAGTGCGCTGTGCGCGCCCGCCTTGAAGAGCGAGGCGTTGTTGTCCTTGGGCGAGCCGTTGATCCAGACCAGCTTGGGGTTCGTCTTCCCGTCAGCGGTGAGCTTGGCGAGGAGCACCTCACCCTGGAGCTTGCCAACCGCGGAGCTGTCGAACTCCACGTAGTAGTCCGGCTTGGAGTTGCCCTTGACCAGGCGGTCGTAGCTGACCACCTTGACGCCCTTGGCCTGGGCCTCGGTGACGATCTTTCCGGCCGCGTTCGCGTCGTTCGGATCCAGGACCAGGACCTTGGCGCCCTTGGCGATCTCGGCCTCCGCCTGTTGGAGCTGGGTCGCGTCCGACCCGCCGGCATTCGCGTAGTCGAGCGTGGCGCTGGGGCACAGCTGCTTGAACTTCGCACTGAACAGCGGGTTGTCAGCCGCCTCGTAACGGGCCGTCTGCTTCTCCGGAAGGAGCAGCGCGACGGTGCCGCTGCCGCCACCGCCGCCGCCCGCGGACGCGCTTGTACCGCCCGAACCCTGCGGCGTGGAGCATGCCGCCAGGACCACTCCGGCGGCGAGGGTGAGGACGCCGAGGCGGCGTGCCCTGGTCAGCATCGGTCCGAATCCTCCGTCAACTTCGGAGGGTGCCGGCGGGCGCCATGCCCGCGCGAGATGCCCCGCTCCGCGTCCGCGCGAGATGCCCCGCGCGTGTGACCGCGCGGCGTGAGCTGCAGCGCTCAGCTGGTCCGGAAGACCGGTGGCGTGGGCAGCGTCGCGCAACGCGAATCAGAGGCTGCCCTTATCCCGCATTCCGGTGACCTTGTCAACAATGTTTCGAGCGCGGTCGCGAGCCCGGATTCGAGCGCGCCGGGTGGCAGCCTCAGTCCTCGTGGCCGGCTGCTTCACCGAGCTCCTCGACGATGGCGGCCGATGGGCCCACCGCGTCCGCCGACCTCGTCTCCGCCCATGCATAGCGACGGCTGGTGACCTCCAGCACGCGCAGCAGCTCTGCCCGGGCGTTGCGCAGCAGGGTGCGGGTCTGGAGCGCCTGCGCATGGTCGCCGGTCGGCTTGGCCAGCTCCGTCCTGACCGCGCCGGTGGCGCGCCGGTAGGCCTGGATCGCATCGTTGGCGGTCCGCGTGACCTGGTTGGTGGTATCGCGCAGCATGCGCAGCCGATCGCTGGCCCGATGCTCGTTGAGCAGACGGCGATCGAGCGATTCGATCAGCTCGAGAATGGTCGGCGCCGCGGCCTGCACGATGCGCAGGTCCATCGTCCGCCGGCTGGTGCGCGTGTACGGCGTCATGCCGCTCACGGCTGTCCCCCGCGGAGACCCGGTGCAGGCAATGAAGGCGTCCTCGTAGTTGGCGCCCGGGCGATCTGTCCTGCCCTGGCGAACGAGAGGAGTGATCGTCTAGGTGCGCCGTGATGCGTCGATGTGGGGTGCGAGGATACCACGGGTTGGGCCGATTCTCCTCCGGCGGCGGCCCTGGCCCAGCACGACCCAGCGCCGCGCAGGCCTCGATGCGACTGAACGGCGCCGGGGAGCTCGCGCTGATCGGCGCAGGGAATCGCGGCGACCGGCGCGGCGCGATGAGTCCCGTCCGAACATCGTTTCGCGCGTGAATGGCCGAAAAGGGCCCGTCAGGAGCGCATTTTGTGCAGTGCCGGACTGATCGGCGCTGCGAGACCGGCCCGCGGTGCGAATGGATGTCCTGCTGGGGATTCCCGCGACCCAGCCACCGCGTCACCACCCCGCCACCAGCCGCGGGGTCATCGGGCCTCCTCGGTTACCCTCTGCAGCGATGCTGCATGCAGCGCACTCACCGGGCTCGCCGGTCCAGACCGCCAGCCGGAGTCCGCGACGCCGCGCTCCGGCGCCGTCGCGCCGCTCCCCCCGTTGGCCAGTGGCGATTGCCCTTGCCGCGCTGGCAGCCGGCTGCGGCACTCAGCTCGGTCCGGCGCCGAGCGGCGCCGACGTGAGCATCGGCATGGGCACAGGTGCTTCCGGATCGCAGCCACTGCCCTCGCGGCCGCAGGCACCGCTGTCGGTCGTGGCGCTCGGGGATTCGATAGTGTCCGATGAGGGGTGCAGTTGCGAGGCGTATCCCCAGGTCTACGCGCTGGAGGCGGCGCGGACGCTGGGCCGTCCGGCCGCAGTTCACAACCTCGGCGTGAGCGGGTCCACGAGTGGCGACCTTCTCCAAAGCGTCCGCGGGGACGCGGCCGTGCGGGCCGCGCTGAGACAGGCCGACATCGTGACCATCACCATCGGTATCAACGACATCGGCTCCTGCGAGACCGGGACGGACACCGAGTGCTACAGCGCTGCCGTCGGCGCGCTGGGCAGCGACCTGACACGAGTGCTGGAGGAGATCCAGGCACTGGAAGGCGACCACCGGTACATCCTGCGCGCGACGGACTACTACAACCATGTCATCGGCAAAGCTGATCGTGCCGAGCTGGGGGCCTCGTATCAGGCGCTGTTCGCCGAAGAGCTGCGGGCCATCAATGCCGCCATCTGCGCCGCCGTCGTCGCGCACGCCGGACGCTGCGTCGACCTGCTGGCGGCCTTCAACGGTCCCGACGGCAACCGCGACCCGGCACCGCTGCTCCTTCCCGACCATGTGCACCCGTCCGCGGAGGGCAACCGGGTGATCGCCGCGCAGATCGCGGCCGCCGGATACCGATGAGCCCTCGCGGGCGCCGGCCCGATTGGGCAAGCACGGCCTGATGAGCGGAGGGCCTGCCTCAGCTAGGTTCCCTCGTACGCAGCGCGCAGCTCCGCGATGTCGAACTTGCCGAACACCTTGAGCATCGCCTCGTTCACTCGCTGTGCCTTGGCCTGGTCGGGGTCGGAGAGCATCTCGACCAGGGCCGTGGGTACGACCTGCCAGGAAAGCCCGTATCGGTCCTTCAGCCACCCGCAGGGGGCCGGCTGGCCGTCGTCCACCAGCTTGTCCCATATGGCGTCCACCTCCGCCTGGGAATCGCAGGGGACGACGAACGAGATCGCCTCACTGAACGTGAACTCCGGGCCGCCGTTGAGGGCCACGAAGCGCTGCCCGTCCAGCTCGAACTCGACGGTCATCACCGTTCCCTCCGCGAGAGGGCCGGCCGGTCCGTAGTGGGTGACGGTCAGGATCCGCGAATTCGGGAAGATCGAGACGTAATGGTTCGCCGCTTGCTCGGCCTGGTTGTCGAACCAGAGCATGGGATAGATCGTTGGCACGGTGTGCCTCCCGGAGCTTGATTGGGCTGATGCAGTCAGCTGCACCCCGAGGTGGACCCGCAGTTGATGCACTTGTAGCAACTGCCGTTGCGGACCATGATCGAGCCGCATTCGCTGCACGCCGGCGAGTCGGCCGTGTCGAAGATCACGGGCGCCTGACCCGCCTCGAGGCGCTCCGTCCGCTGCTCCTTCTGCGCTCCGCCGTTCTTGGCCACGATCTCGAGCCCGTCGAGCAGTGTCGATCCTGGCTTCTCGCCCGCGGATCCCGATGCGGAGGCAGCCCCTGCCGCTGCTGACGCGGCGGGGCCCGAACCAGACGCTACGGCATCCGGTGGAGCCGCACCGACGTCCGATGACTGAGCGCTGCCCGAGGTGACTGCTTCGGTCGAGGAGCTAGCCGCCGCGGGCGCCGCGCCGCCTGCCGGCGTGGTGCCCGTGGGGGCCGACTCACCCACCGCCGCCGCCTCGGGTAGCGGCAGCTGCCGATTGATCACGCCCACCACGTCCTGCTCGTCGCGCGAGAGGAACTTGGTCGCCAGGTAGCGGAAGATGTAATCGATCAGCGACTTGGCCATCGGTACATCAGGGTTGGTGGTGAAGCCGGCCGGCTCGAAGCGCAGGTGGCTGAACTTGTTGACCAGGTCGCGCAGCGGCACGCCGTACTGCAGCGCGACGCTCACCGCTGTGGCAAACGCGTCCATCAGGCCGCTGATCGTCGAGCCTTCCTTGGCCATCCTCAGGAAGATCTCGCCCGGCTGGCCGTCCTCGTACAGGCCGACGGTCAGGTAGCCCTCGTGCCCGGCCACGTTGAACTTGTGGGTGAACGCGGCGCGCTCGTCGGGCAGTCGCCTGCGCATCGGCTTGTAGACGGTCTCGACCGATGCCGCCTTGGCGGAATCGCCACCCTCCCGCTTGGTGTTGAGCGGCTGGCTGCGCTTGCTGTTGTCCCGGTAGACCGCGATGGCCTTGAGGCCCAGCTTCCAGCCGTCGATGTAGACCTGCGCGATCTCGGCCGGGGTGGATGCCTCCGGCATGTTGACCGTCTTGCTGATGGCGCCCGAGATGAAGGGCTGCACCGCCGCCATCATCTTCAGGTGGCCGTTGTAGTGGATGCTGCGTGACCCGTTGGCCGGCTTGAAGGCGCAGTCGAAAACGGACAGGTGCTCTGGACGCAGGTGCGGCGCACCTTCGATCGTCTCGTGCTCGTCGACGAAGGCGATGATCTCCTCGGTCTGCTTGGCGTCGTAGCCGAGGCGCTTCAGCGCGTGCGGCACGGTCTGGTTGACGATCTTCAGGTAGCCGCCGCCGACCAGGCGCTTGTACTTGATCAGCGCGATGTCCGGCTCCACCCCGGTGGTGTCACAGTCCATCAGGAACGCGATGGTTCCAGTTGGAGCAAGGACACTTACCTGCCCATTGCGGAAGCCGGCCTTGTCGCCCAGCGCGATGACCTCGTCCCAGGTGGTGAGGGCGGCATCGAGCAGGTCCGTGGGAATCAGGTTCCGATCCAGCCGGTACGCGGCGTCGCGGTGCTGGTTCATGACCCGCAGATACGGCTCGCGGTTGACGGCGTAGCCCTCGAACGGGCCGCCTTGATCGCGGCTGATCCGTGCCGACTGGAGCTCCGCCTCGCCCTGCATCACCGCCGTGATGGCGGCGGCGTAGGCGCGACCCTCGTCAGAGTCGTAGGCCAGGCCACGGTTCATGAGCAGGGCGCCCAGGTTGGCGTAGCCGAGGCCGAGTGGCCGGAACTTCTGTGAGTTCTCCCCGATCCGCGGTGTCGGGTAGCTCGCGTTGTCGACGATGATCTCCTGCGCGGTGAGCACGATCCGCACCGCATGCTTGTACGCCTCGACGTCGAACTCGCCGCCGTCCCGCACGAACTTCATGAGGTTGAGGCTCGCCAGGTTGCAGGCCGAGTCGTCCAGGTACATGTACTCGCTGCAGTTGTGGACGACCAGGCCGTTTGCCACGAAGTGGCTCGTGACGGCCTCCGTGAGATCGAACACCGGCGCCTCGCCCAGTGGTCTGACGCCGGCGACGATGTCGACCAGCTCGTCGCTGTACGTCCCGATGTTCCAGTTCATGCGGTTCAGCGCCTCGGCCTTCTGGCTCTCCGGCGCAAAGCCGATCTCCTTCTCGAAGCGCAGCCTCGAGGCGCGCGTAATGCGCAGCGAGTGAGTCTCCTTGACCGCGTATTCCTTCACGGCGCCCTTGCCGTCCGGCAGTATGGCGATCAGCTTGCCCTTGCGACGATTCTCGTAAACCTGCGACTTGATCCCGAAGGCGAGCAGCATCCGCTGGACCTGGACAAGAAGCTCCAGGGACGCTGAATCCAGGCCAACGTGCTGACCCTTCGCGCCGCTGTTCTCGACCGTGCCGTCGGCGGTGAAGAGGCCGCGCAGCAGCGCTGCCATGCTCGCACGGTCCAGGCTGAACGCCGCATCGGTGAAGCGCTTCATGTCCGCGCCCTCGTCGAGCACGGCGTACTTCAGGAACTGATCGACGACCACCTTCGAGCTGAACGCGAGGCGCGACCCGGTTGAGCTCAGCGAAACGTGGACATTGTCCGGCCGTCCGGGCATGCCGACAGCTCGAAGCATCTGCTTTTGCTCGTTGACCTCGTTGGCCACGGCCTGGAGCACCCGCGCCTCCTTGCGGTGCATGGTCAGGACCACGTTTGCCTGCTCGCGTCCTGCGATGCTGACGCGACTCAGGTAGCCATCGCCGACCGCCAGCCCGATCGCCTCGGCCATCTCCGTCGAGATCGCATCGATTCCAAAGCCGGGGGCGTTGAGGAAGATCCGGTCCTGGGGCGTGAGGTCCTTCACCGCGACGTCGCCGCGCTGGGTGGCGACCAGGTGGTCCTCGGTGATCCGCACGCGATAACCGGCCCTGGTCTTCAGCTCGAAGACGGGCTTCGTCCCGGTCGGGAAGATCCTGTCGACGGGGTGCGGCTGACCGTCGGCACCAATGATGTTCGCGTCCTGGCCGACGAGGCTGTCGATCCGCCTCCAGCCCTGATCGGTGGCGACCAGCGTGTCGCCGGTGACGCACGGGTTGCTGGCGTTGATCGGGGCGGTGTTGGCGCTGGTGTGCCAGCGGTTCACGTTGTCGTGGTACTGGATCCCCGGATCGCCACAGATCCACGCCGCCTCGGCCATCTTGTCGAGGAGGTATCGGGCCTTGAGGGTGCTGATCGGCCGACCATCGGTCACCGCGTGGGTGGTCCAGTCGCCATCGGTCTCCACGGCGCGAATGAAGTCATCGGTCACGCGCACGCTGTTGTTGGAGTTCTGGAAGAAGACCGATTCGTACGCGGCGCCACCGTTGAAGTTGCCGTCGTAGCCGGCCTCGATCAGGGCCCAGGCCTTCTTCTCCTCGACCAGCTTGCAGTCGATGAACTCCTCGATGTCGGGGTGGTCGGCGTTCAGGATCACCATCTTCGCCGCGCGGCGGGTCTTGCCGCCGGACTTGATGACCCCGGCGAACGCGTCGAAGCCCTTCATGAAGCTGACCGGGCCGGAGGCGGTGCCGCCACCGCGCAGCCCCTCGGTCTTGCTGCGGATGGTGGACAGGTTGGAGCCGGTCCCGCTGCCGAACTTGAAGAGCATCCCCTCGGTCTTGGCCAGGCCCAGGATCGACTCCATGGTGTCCTCCACGGAGTTGATGAAGCAGGCTGAGCACTGCGGCTGCTCGTCGATGCCGACGTTGAACCAGACCGGGGAGTTGAACGCAGCGCGCTGCTTGAGCAGGATGTCCTTCAGCTCCGCGTGGAACGCGTCGCGGTCCTCATCGGTCGCGAAGTACCCGTCCTTTTCGCCCCAGCCGGCGATGGTGTCGACCACCCGGCTGATCATCTGCTTGACGCTGCTCTCCCGCTCCGGGCTGCCGAGGTGGCCGCGGAAGTACTTGCTGGCCACCACGTTGGTTGCCAGGGCGCTCCACGACTTGGGAAACTCGAGGTTCTTCTGCTCGAACACGACCTTGCCGTGCTCGTTGGTGATCGCCGCCTCGCGGTAGTCCCACTCCACGGTGTCGTACGGGTCGATGCCGGCCCGCGTGTAGCGCCGCTCGATCGTGAGGCCGGGCCAGTCGCGTTTCTCACCGGGTCGAAGCTGCCGGTAGCCGGTGCGCGCCTCGACATCGGCCTTCGCGTGACCATTTCCCCCGTTGTGCCCGTTCCCATTGCCGTTGTGACCATTGGCCTTGGCTGTTGCGGTCGCCGGAGCGGAAGAAGCGTTGCGTGCCATGGACGGTCTGGTTCCTCTTGCCTCCGGGATCACTCCCGGCCTCTCTCCTCCATGCGCTCCGTCGGCGAGACCAGCCCCGTGGCTGGGCACAGGATTCCCGGCTCGTAGGGGTCTGTGGGGGACCGATGCGGGCCGCCGACGACACGCTCGGCGTCGTGTTCGACACCGATCTGCTAGGGCGGACACCATACGCCCGGGCCGATCGAAAGTCAAGGCCAAACCACAACATCTTGTGGGGTCCGCGACCGCAGACCCCCACATGGTGGGTCTAGGCCTCCTCCCCGCCGATCCGGATCTCGCCCTGGGTATCGACGTGCAGGCGCTCCTTGCGCACCTTGCCGCTGACCTTTCGGACCTCGCGCCGCATGCCGCGCGTCAGCTCGATCTCCTCCACCACCCACGGGATGCGCCGGACCTCGAGTCGCTCCTCGATGACCAGGACGCGCGTCGTGGATCCCATGGTGGTGACCGGCGCCTCGTCGCCCAGCGGACGATCGACCGTCCGTCGCTCGACGTGAACCTCGTCCTGGACGATCGGCACCTCGAGCGTGGCGTCTTCCTCGACCACCTCCTTCCAGACCCGGACCGTCCCGGCCTGGCGTTGGGTGACGTCCGCGCGCAGCCGCTCCTCGACACGCTGCATCCGGACCGATGCATCGGCCGGCACCGGGTCGGACGGCGCGGGACCGATCCCCGCGGGACCCGCTGGCGCGTCGGCTGCGAACCGCCGGCCGCCCGACGGCATGTCCTCTGGCGGCGGTCCGGGCGGGCGAGCCGTAGCCCTAGCTTCGTTGGCCGGCTGCGGTGCAACGGCGTGCTCGACCGTCTCGGCGCCGGCTCGCGCGGAGCCGGGCGCTTCCGGCGTGCGCACCATGTCGAGCAGGTCGCCCGCGACCCGAAGTCGAACCACCTTGCCCTCGGTCCGCTCCACGGCATTCATCGGCACCAGCACCTCTCGGGAGGCACCCGGCTTGCCGACCCTCAGGTGGCCGCGGTCGACCCGGGTCACGGCACCGATCAGCCGACCGTTGTTGTCAACCACCTCCATGCCGGCCAGCACGTCGGCGGCGGGGGCGGCAGGCCGTCGCCTGCCGCCGCGCTCCGTTGTCATCGCTCGGCCCTACCCGTCCGCGCCGCTGGGCGGGGCAGGTCGGACCGTCGTCGAGGGGGGCATCGGCTTACCAGCCGCCTGGACCCGATCCGAGTCGGCCTGGCGGCGCTGGGCGTACTCCGCCACCCGTTGGCTCGCATCCTGGCCCTTGGTGTACCAGCCGCGGGTGATCTCGGCCGCAACGTCACGGCCGCCGAGCCCGAAGGCCAGCGCGGCAGCCCCAGCGACCGCCGCCACGGCACCGATGAACAGGATGTTGACCACCGTCGCGGCGATCCCCAGCTGGTTCACCGCCGCGATGACCGCGAACACGATGATCCCGTAGCGTGCGATCGCGCCCATCAGGTCCGGGCTGGTGAAGCCCATCTCCGACGTGGCGCCGCGCACGATGCCCGCCACGAACTGTGCGATCAGGGCGCCGACGACGATGATCAGCAGCGCGACGACCAGGTTCGGCAGGAAGAGCAGGATGGCGTTGATGATCTGCGTCAGCTGCGGCATCCCAAGGATCTGCGCGGCTGCCTGCAGCGCGATCAGGCGGATGAACCACTTCACGATCTCGGCGACGATGTGGCTCACCGTCCACGTCGACCCGGAGCGCTCGACGAAGCCGGAGATCCCGGTTCGCTGCGCGGCACGCTCGAAGCCGGCACCGGTCAGCAGGCGCTCGACCAGGCCGGCGATCAGGCCGGCGATGATCCAGCCGATAACCAGGACGATGATCGCCCCGATCAGCTGGGGAAGGAATCCGAGGAAATTGCGAAGCGCGGTGGTCACCGAGACCAGGACCGCGTCGCCGATGTTGCGGATGGGCTGCAATGCGTCGGTCATGGCGTCTTATGTTCCTCCTCTGGGGTGGGCTGATCCTGGCGGGGCGGATCCTGGCGGGCCGCTTCCGATGCACCGGAGGCTCCGGACGCCCGTGTCGGAGCGGCTGGGGGGTTGGTGAGCTGGAGGCGCTCCGCGCGGAGCGTGCGCGTTTCGTGCCGCATTTCGCGTACCGCCTGCTTTGCGACGTCGACCTCCTCGACCGCGTGCGGCTCCACGCGCAGCTCGATATGGTCGGTCATGATCGGGATCTCGAGCAGCAGGCCGGGCTCCAGCACGCCGAGGTTGGACATGGTCAGGGGCGCCACCTGGCGGCGCCGGCCGAGCTCCTCGGGGCTGATGGCCACGCCCGGGTGGTGCGTCGACGCACCGCGCGTGGTCCTGCCGCCGTGCTGGCGCTGCTGCTGAAGATCGCCGGCGTTTGGGACGCGTCGGGCTTGCGGCACGGCCCGATCCACAGAGGCGGAACCCCCGGGTCGCTGCCAGCCCATGAAGGCGACGTCCGGCTTGGGAACGTTCAGAGTGACGCGATCCTGCCCGATCGAGGCAACTGCCGAGTACGGCACGAACAGATCGGTGTGGCGCAGGACGCCGGTGGTGACCACCACGCAATCCGGTCGGACCGCCGACACACGGCCCACGATCCGGTGATCGGAGCCGAATACTCCCCAACCGCGCTGGATGCGGCCCTCACCAACCATGTCGCGTCGTCCCCTTCGACATCGGACCCGCAGCCGCGGATGCGAGCCGACGTACGCACCGCGCGTGCCACGTCGGGCCGCGAGGGCCGCCTGGCTGGAACCGATGGCCGGCCGCCGGGGTAGAAGCAGCGTTGACGCATCTCACACCCATCGGTCGCACGGCCATCGGTCAGTCGGCCATCGAAAGGAAGCCACCGCCATGAAGCGCCTCACCATCGGGATGGCCCTTGCCTGCAGCCTGCTCGTCCTGAGCGCAGGCGCGGTGCTGGCCAAGGGCCCTGGATCCACGCCCACGCTCGACAAGATCGGCACCCCGCGCGCCGGCGAGCCGACCACCGTCGGCGTGACGCTCATCAGCGACACCGGTCGCCAGGTCGTGGGCGACAAGGTCACGTTCGTCTTCTCGCGGATCGCCGACAGCCAGACGGTCCGGGCGGAGGCCGTTCCGCAGGGCCCGCCCGGCCACTACGCCGCGCGCGTCACCCTGCCGGCCGGCGGCGGCTGGAATCTGCTGGTCACCGGCGTCGATGGCGCCGGCGAGTCGATGACCTGGAACATGGGCGTTGTCCGCGCGGCGGCAGCAGCACCGGCGGCCAGCGCGCCGTCCACGACGCCGACCGCAGCGGCAATGCCGTTCTGGGCAATTGCGGCGGTCATCGGGGTTGCGCTGCTGGTCATCCTCGGCGGCGTGGTGATGGCGAACCGTCAGCAGCGCGGTCGCCGGGCCGCATCAGCTCGGGGCTGATCCCCGCTGCATGGGCAGCATCGGGATCCCGGGGTCGGCGGCCCCGGGATCAAGCTGCTCAGCGGATTTTTCGTGCGGGTGACGGCGCGTTGCGCCGATGCAACGCATTACCCCAAAAGTACTAGGCACCGGGTCCGCGGCCTAGTACGGTGCCGCCCGAGTGCCGCCGAAGGCCACGGGCACCCACCCGCAGCCTTCGGCGCTCTGACGTCCAAGTGCCCTGGCCGTTTGGAGTGCGCCCCTTGTCCTTCGCTGCCGGCAGCCCGCCGCTGCGACTCGCGGTCCGCGGACGGCGCGCCCTGCTCGCCAGCGCGGCGCTGGCGATCGCCATGGCGCTTCCGCCCCTTGGCCATATCGGTGCGGTGACCACGCCCACCGGCTTCGCCGACCAGGTCGTGCTCAGCGGTCTGGATCGGCCGACGGTCATCCGCTTCGCGCCCGACGGCAGGCTGTTCGTGGCCGAGAAGAGCGGGCTGGTCAAGGAGTACGACAGCCTCACGGACAGCACGCCGACGATCGTCGTCGACCTGCGCACCGAGGTGCACAACTACTGGGATCGCGGCCTTCTCGGGCTGGCCCTCGACCCGAACTTCGGCACGAACCCCTACCTGTACGCCCTGTACACCTATGACCACGTCCTTGGGGACAGCGCCGCAGCTCCACGGTGGGGAACCGCCGGAGCGACGAGCGACGGCTGCCCGAATCCGCCCGGCGCCACCACCGACGGCTGCGTGGTGAGCGGCCGCCTGTCCCGCTTCTCGATCGATGCCAGCTCACAGGCGGGCCCCGAGCAGGTGCTGGTCGAGGACTGGTGCCAGCAGTTCCCGAGTCACAGTGTCGGTTCCATCCAGTTCGGCACCGATGGCGCGCTGTACGCCAGCGGCGGGGAGGGAAGCAACTTCAACGCGGTCGATTACGGCCAGTGGGGTGGCACCGGCTCCGGCACCCCGACACCGCGCAACCCGTGCGGCGACCCGCCGGGCGGGGCCGGCGGATCCATGACCGCGCCCGGCGCCGAGGGTGGCGCGCTGCGCGCCCAGGACGTGCGGACCACCGGGGATCCGACCGGCTTCAGCGGCGCGATCGTCCGCCTCGATCCCGCGACCGGCGCCGCGCTGCCCGACAACCCGCTTGCTGCAAGCACCGACGCCAAGGCCCGCGCGATCATCGGCTACGGGCTCCGCAACCCGTTCCGCTTCGCGATCCGGCCGGGGACCAGCGACGTCTGGATCGGCGATGTCGGCTGGAACGCGTGGGAGGAGATCGATCGCATCGCGAGCCCGACCGGCGCTGCCCTCAACTTCGGCTGGCCGTGCTACGAGGGTCCAGCACCGCAGAGCGGGTACCAGTCAGCCAATCTTGCGCTCTGCCAATCCCTGTACACCGATGGCAGTGCGACCGCGCCCTATTACGCCTATTCCCACAGCAGCAGCGTGGCGAGCGGCGATGGCTGCGCCACCGGCAGCTCATCGATCACCGGCCTGGCGTTCGAGAGCGGGAGCGGCTACCCGGCGGCCTACACCGGCGCCCTCTTCTTTGCCGATTACTCGCGCAACTGCATCTGGGCCATGCTGGCCGGCTCGAACGGCCTGCCGGATCCCGCGCAGCGCCAGATCCTGGTCACCGGAGCGGATGCTCCGGTCAACCTCGAGATCGGACCGAACGGCGACCTCTTCTACGTCAGCCTCAGCGGCAGCGTGCACCGCATCACCTACACCAGCGGCTCGACACCGACGATCCGCGCAGTGGCCCGCGCCACGCCCAGCACCGGAGCCGCGCCCCTGACCGTGCAGTTCGACGCGTCGTCCTCGGGCAGCAGCGACCCGTCAGCGGTGCTCAGCTTCGCGTGGGACTTCACCGATGACGGTACGATCGACTCGACCGCCGCCAGCCC
>JALYXZ010000021.1 GCA_030946825.1 Chloroflexota bacterium
CCACCACGCTGCGCTGGTTGGCGAGCGCGACCGCCACGGTGTACAGGTCGGTGTTCGACAGGTAGATCAGCGGCCCGAAGAAGTCATTCCAGACGCCAAGGAAGGTGAAGACCGCCACCACGGTCAGGGCTGGAGCGGTGAGCGGCAGGATGATCCGCCAGTAGATGGTCCAGAACCCCGCGCCGTCGATGCGGGCCGCCTCGTCGAGGTCCTTGGGGATGGTGCGCATGTACTGGCGTAGCAGGAAGACGAAAAAGGCGTTGCCGGCGAGAGTCGGGATCGTGAGCGGCAGGTAGGTGTCGTACCACCCGATGTTGTAGAAGAGCAGGAACTGGGGAATCAGCAGCACCGGCGCGGGCAGCAGCATCGTGGCGATCAGCACCGCGAACAGGATGTTCCGTCCCCGGAACCGCAGCCGCGCGAACGGGTAGGCGATGAGCGAGTTGGAGATCACCGCGAAGACGATGTTGACGAAGACGAGGAATGCGGTGTTCAGGGAGTACCGGAAGTACGGGGTATCCGGATTGAAGAGCACGTTGGTGAAGGTGTCCCAGTTGAAGAACTGGGTCGGAAAGAACTCCGGTGGGAAGGTGAAGATCGGGGCCGTATCGGGCTTCAGCGCGGCGGTGAGCATCCAGCCCACCGGGAGCAGGATGAACGCGCAGAGCAGGAGCAGGAGCGCGTAGACGAACGCCGCATGCCCGAAGCGGCGCAGCCTCGGTCCCCGCGGCCGCGGCCGGACGAGCGATGCGGCCCGCGTGATGCTGATCGTCCTCATGCGTCACCCCCCGCCTCGTAGAAGACGTACCGGCGCTCCAATCGGAAGGCGAGCCAGACCAGCACCATCCCGATCACGGTCAGCACCCAGGCCAGCGCCGACGCGTACCCCAACTCGCCATCCCGGAACCCCTTGACGTACAGGTAGTACATGTAGAACAGGAGCGAGTTGGCCGGCCCGCCGGTCTGAGCGCCGCTGCTGATGACGTAGATCGGGCCGAACACCAGGAGCCCGTCGACGATGGTGTTGATCAGCACGAAGAACATCGTCGGCGAGACCATCGGCAGGGTGATGTTCCAGAACTTGGAGAGCGGCCCCGCGCCGTCGACCTCCGCGGCCTCGTACAGGTGGGGCGGGATGTTCTGCAGGCCGGCGAGGTAGATGATCGCTCCGCCGCCGACGCCCCACAGTCCCATCAGCACCAGGGCCGGCATCGCCCAGCCGGGATCCTCGAACCAGTTCGGCGGGTTGGACCAGCCCAGCGCGCGCAGGATCTGGTTCACCGCACCCAGGTCACCGTTGAGGAGCACAACCCACAGGACGGCGACTGCGACACCGGACAGCACGGCGGGGATGTAGAGCACCGTCCGGAAGGTCCGGATCCCGGGCAGCTTCTGGTTCAGCAGTAGCGCCAGGCCCAGTCCGGCGATCATGAACACGGGCGTGCTGAGAACGATCCACTTGAGCGTCACACCGACCGCGGTCAGGAACAGATCGTCATTAAGCATGCGCGCGTAGTTGTCGACCCCGGTCCAGACACCGGGGCGCAGCAGCTGCTCATCGGTCAGGCTGATCCAGGCGGCCCAGCCGAGCGGGATGGCGAGCAGGAAGACCAGCCCCGCGAGCCAGGGCAGCAGGAAGAAGTACGCGGCGCGCGTCTCGGCACTTGCCAGGCTCGGCCCCCCGAGCCTCGGTCCGCGTCGCATCTTATGAGCGGCGGCTACCACGTCTGCCTCCTTCGAGTGAGGCGGTCGCCGAGCGGTTCACCCGGCGACCGCAACCCGTCAACCGGAGAGCTTGTCCCAGCGCTGCCAGACCTGGTCGAGCTGCTTCTGCACCTTGTCGGCCATCGCGTCGAGCAGGGGCTTGGCATCGGTCTTCTTCTCGACCGTCATCTGTCGCATCAGCTCGGCCCAGTCCGCGGCCTCCACTCCGGGCGGCACGAAGACCTGCGGCTTCGCCGCCTTGAGCACCTGCAGGTACTCTGCCTTGACCGGGTCGTCCTTGCCGTACCCGACCTGCTCCGCAACCTTCAGCGAAAGGGGCGGGTCGGGAGAAATGGTGGGGCGTTGCTTCTGGGCCTCGGTGGCCATGTAGTGAAGGAACTCGATCGCAGCGTCGGGATGCTTGGAGTCCTTGAAGGTGCCCCACGCCGCAGTCCAGGTGTCGACGAACGACTCGCCGGAGTGGATCACGAGGAACGGCGCCAGCCCGAAATCGATCTTGTTCTGCTTGTACTTCGGCGTCTCGGTGAAATCGGTCCAGGTGATCCCCAGCCGGCCCGAGGCGAACAGGTCCGACTCCGCTGCGGCCTCGAGGACCGATCCGGAGGGCGCCTGCTTGTCGCGGATCAGCGCCGATGCGATGTTGAACGCGTTGACCATCTCGGGCGAGTTGAGATTGCCGGTCGCGTGGCGTCCGTCGGGACCGAAGACGTCCTTGGCCTGGATCGGCGGCGCCCACTCGGGCATCGAGCAGCCATACACGTACTTGTTCGGGTTCGCGTCCGGCTTGGTCAGCTTTCGGCAGATGTCCGCGTATTCCTGGATCGTCAGCGACCGATCCGCGGGCGGCGCGGTCAGGCCCGCGTCGGCGAACATCTTCTTGTTGTAGACGAGGATGTTGCCGCCCAGGAAGTCACCGATGCCGTAGATCCCGTCCTTGACGTTGCCGGTCGGCGTGCCGCGCGCGAGGCCGCCGGGGTTGAAGTCGTCGACCGCGACGCCCCATTTCGGGAAGTACTGCTGGTCGAGGCGGACGACTTTGCCGGCCTTCATCCAGCTCCGGTCCTCGATGATCGCGATGTCCGGGGGGTTCTTCGCCTGGAGGGAGGTGTTGATCTTCTGGAAGTACGGGTCTCCCTCGGGAATGACCACCAGCTTGATGTCGAGCTTGGGATGAAGCGCCTTGAAGGCCTGGATCGAGGCCTTGATCGGCTTCTCACTGTCGCCCTGCGGGTACGTCCACACCGAGAGCGTCCCGCTCAGCTCGACCGGCGCCGACGACGCGCCGGAACTGCCGGCCGGGATGGGCGTCGCAGTGGAGCCCCCGGGCCGCTGGCCGCAGGCTGCCAGCACGATCGCAACCGTCGCGAGACCGCTGACCAGCCAGACGTGGTTCCCTCTTCTCTGCACCTGAGCCTCCTTGCCCTTGAAGCGCGATTGGTGGATTCGCGGCGGTCCGTGTCTCACGGCACCGCACCGACCGGGTCACCGACGAGGCGGACGCGCTCGCCGGTCTCGAAGGATTGGATGGTCGACAGCGCCAGCTGCAGCGCTCGACGACCGGACCTCGCGTGGATTGGCGGCTCCGCGCCGGCGCGCAACGCGCCGAGGACGGCATCCACGTGCCGGTCCAGCGTTCGGTGGAACTCGCGGTCGAGGTCGTTGAAATAGCCCGCCTCCCACACCTCTCCGAGCTCGCTGCCGGTCGGGTGGAACTCGAATCGGCGGACGGTGTCGTGAATCACGAGGCGGCCCGCGGCCCCGTTCACCTCCAGTCGCTGCGCATCCGGATAGGAGTACGAGGTCTCGTAGCTTCCGACCAGGCTGCCGACTGCCCCGTTCTCGAAGTGCAGCGCCACCGCGACGGTCGGGTGCACCAGCGTCCCGGGCTCACCGTCAGATGTCATTTCTGCCATCACCGATCCGATCGGGCCGACCAGGTGTTCCAGCAGGTCGAACCCGTGGCATTGGGTCTCGATCAGGTTCGCGTACGGATGCAGGCTGGTCCCCTCGCCGCCGAACCGCCAGGTGGCGAATGAGAGGCGACCCAGGCGGCCGGCGCGGATCGCCGCGGTCGCCAACTGCACCGGCTGTGCCCATCGGTGATTGAAGTCGATGGCGAAGAAGAGCCCCCGCCGCGCGGCCTCGTCGAGGAGCGCATCCGCCTCCTCGAGCGAGAACACCAGGGGCTTCTCGGCGAGCAGGGGGGTCCCGCTGCGTATCACCGTCCGGGTGGCATCGTGGTGTTGTTCGTTGGGCAGGCAGAGAGCCACGAGGTCCGGCCGCTCTCGAGCGAGCATCTCCTCCAGATCGAGGTAAGGTCGGGCCCCGAAGTTGGTGGCGCGAGCCTGGGTCGGCGCCGCGCGCCGTCCGACGATGGCGACCAGCTCCACATCGGGCCGACCACTGAATACCCTGGCGTGCTGGAAGCCCCACCAGCGCCCGGTCCCGACGACTGCCACGCGAAGCCTCGAGGCCCCGTGCGTCGGGCGCCATGAGCCCCCGCCGGGAGCCGAGTCGAACCCGTCGGTCACTGCAGCACCACGACCTTGCCGGTCTCACCGGTCAGGAACAGGCGGTACGCCGCGGCGAGCTCGTCGATCCCGAACCGGTGGGTGATGATCTGCCGCAGCAGGTCGCGGTGGGCACGCAGCAGCTGCAGGTTGCCGGGCAGCTCGTCGCGTCGGAAATACTCGCTTCCAAGCACCGCCCGCTCCGGGGCGATCAGATCCCGGCTGACGTCGAGGGTCAGGTTCTCGCCATGGCCGACGCAGACCAGCACGCCGCCGGCGCGGAGAGCCGCGAGGCACGTTCGGCGGGCCGAGCTGCGACCCGAGGTATCGATCGCGAGATCGGCGCGTCCGCCGGCGGGGCGCGCGCGGCCACCGATCGAATCGAGGTCGAGCTCGATCTGCTCGCCACCCAGCCGCTCGGCCAGCTGAAGCCGGTAGGGGACCACGTCGGCAACCAGGACGCTGACCTCCGGGCCGAGCAGCAGGCGGCACATCGCCACCGCGCCGAGTCCCACGGGGCCGGCGCCCGCGATGAGCACCGTCCTCGGGTCATCCACGAGGTGCAGGGCGCGCCGGATGGCGTGCCCCGCAGTTCCCATCACGTCCAGCAGCAACGTGGCCTCGTCGAGCGGCAGGTCGTCGTCGACCGGGAAGAAGCTGGGCTCGTGCACCAGCGCGTATCGGCCGTAGCCGCCGTCTCGCGTGAAGCCGATGTCGCCCCGCTTTGCCGCGCAGCGGTTCGTGGCGCCGACCAGGCATGCTTCACAGCCGCCGCAGAAGTCCATCAGGTACACGACTCCGGGCGTGCCCAGCGGGGTGCTCGTCTCCAGACCGGCGCGTGCCACGACGCCGGCC
>JALYXZ010000026.1 GCA_030946825.1 Chloroflexota bacterium
GGACCGATCTCCAGCTCGGTCCCGTCCCGCATCTCGACACGGAAGCGCCCCGAGATGCAGTAGCCCAGGTGGTGGTACTCGCAGTAGTTGGTGCCGGCGATAGGCTTGACCACCTCGCTCCACCGCCACCCCGGCTCGAAGACGGTACGGCCGACCACGATGTCGTCCATCTCGAAGATCTCGACGCGTCCCAGCGGGAAGCTGCGAATCTCGTCGGGCCGGGAGAGGTCGCGGCGCTGCAGTCTGGCCATCGGAACCGATTCGAATGCGGAGCCCCGATTCTCGCACGACGTGAGCCGGCTGCGCTCACCGCTCCGAGATGTGCCTATCGCGGGCGTTCAGCGGCGCGGGTCGGTCCTGCGGCGGCGCGGGGGCGCGTGTTGCGCGGACTTGCCGTTGGCGTCCGGCTCGGTGAGCGCAGTCGCGTCCAACGGCTTTCGGGTGTTGCGGCCCCCGTTGCGACCGCCGCGACCGTTGCGTGCAGGCACCATTGGCGGGGAGAGCGACTCGCGCTGGTCGTGGCTGCGATGCTCGCCCTGCTCGGCGTTGATGACGTGCATCACCGCGTTGATCAGCGCCAGGTGGGTGAAGGCCTGCGGAAAGTTACCCAGGTGGCGGCCGGTCCGAGGCTGGATCTCCTCCCCGTAGAGGTCCAGCGGACTCGCGTGGGACAGGAGCTGCTCGCACAGCTGCCGCCCTCTCCGCACCTCGCCGATTTCGATCAGCGCCGAGACCAGCCAGAAGGAGCAGATGGTGAAGGTTCCCTCGCGGCCGTCCAGGCCGTCATCGGTCTCCTCCGGTCGGTAGCGGAGCACGAGACCGTCCTCGGTCAGCTCGTTTGCGATCGCCAGCACGGTGGCGCGGACACGCTCGTCGGTGGCGGGCAGGAAGCGGACCAGCGGCATCAGCAGCAGCGAAGCGTCGAGAGCCTCGCTTCCATAGGACTGTGTGAACACGCCTCGGCGATCGACGCCGTTGGTGCAGATGTCCGCGTGCATCTCGTCGGCCGCGGCCTGCCAGCGCTCGGCGAGCGCCGTGTCGGAGCGGATCCGCGCGAGCCGCGCGCCGCGGTCCGCCGCCACCCAGCACATCAGCTTGGAGCTGGTGAAGTGGCGCGGCTTGCCACGCACCTCCCACATGCCGCGGTCCGGCGTGCGCCAGTGCTTGAGAGCGGCCTCCACCTGCCGGGTCAGCATCGGCCAGATCGACTCGTCGATGCCGTCGCGCGAGGTGGTGTGCAGGTAGACCGAGTCGAGGACCGATCCCCACACGTCGTGCTGCTTCTGCCGATACGCGTCGTTGCCGACCCGGACCGGCTTCGCCCCCTCGTAGCCGTCGAGGTGCTCGAGGATCCGCTCCTTGGGCACCGGGCCACCGTCAACCGTGTACATCACCCGCAGCTCGTCGTCGCGCCCGGCGACGTCGGCGATGAACTGGATGTAGTCCTCTGCCTCCCAGTCGAAGCCCAGGCTGTACAGGCCCCACAGGGCGAACGTGGAATCGCGGATCCAGGAGTATCGGTAGTCCCAGTTGCGCTCGCCGCCCGGCGTCTCGGGCAGCGAGGTGGTGGGCGCCGCGATCACCGCGCCGGTGGCCTGGTAGGTGAGTCCCTTGAGGGTCAGCGCCGAGCGCTCGAGATATGCGCGCCACGGATGGTCCGGGAAGCGGCCGCGCGCCAGCCAGTGCTGCCAGTGGTGGGCCGTCCAGACCAGCCGCCGATAGGCCTCATCGGTCGTCCGCGGCGGGTTCGCGCCGGACCACGAGAGCGCACAGAACCGCGTCTCGCCCTCCTTGATCAGTGTCCGTGCGGTCGCCCGGGGGCCCTCGATTCCGAGGTTCATGTCACTCGTGAGGGTCAGGCCCAGCGTCTCGCCGTCGCGGCGACAGGCGGCCTGGTGGTAGCCGGACTCGGTGTACTCCCACTCACCGAAGTGGCGGCCGTAGTCGAACAGCGGCTCGCAGTCGAGCACCAGCTGCATCTCACCGTTCACGCAGCGCACCATCCGCAGCAGCACATGCTCCGCGTCGTAGTCGGTCGGCGCGCGGCGCTGGCTGTGCGACCGCTCCGATTCATGGCGCCAGGGGCCCATCAGCAGCACGTCGCGGATGATGACCCAGCCCTGTGGCGTGCCCCAGCTGGTCTCCAGCACCATCGTGCCGGGCAGATAGCGGCGGGCAGCGGGCACCTTGACGTCCGCCGGTCCGAAGCGGAAGGCGCCCGCGTCCCGGTCCAGGATGGCCCCGAAGACGCTCGGCGAGTCCATGCTCGGCAGGCACAGCCACTCGACGTTGCCGCTGGGAGCGATCAGCGCGGTCGTCTCGCAGTCGGACAGGAACGCGTAGTCCGAGATCGGCGGGTACGGGGAGCGGCCGACCACCGTCTCGACGGCCGGCACCGGCGTCCGCCAGAGCTCGTCATGCATGCTTCATCTGTCCCTTGCGGCGCAGTCTCGCACGCCCACCCGTCGCGCGCCAAGCAGCCGAGAGTACCGGCCGGGTCCGGGGACTCGCCGTGGCCCGGAGCGGCAGCCTGGCGGCGACCTTGGTTGCGGCCTTGGCGGCAGCCCGCCGACGGCGACCTTGGCGGCAGGCCCGGCGGGCGACCTCAGCCGAGACCGGCTGCGCCGGAGTCGCCCTGGCGCCCGCTGGTGCCCAGGAGCTCGTCGAGGATCTGCGGCAGCGAGTCGACCGCCAGGGTCAGATGTCCCTGGTCCGCCAGCAGATGCGGACACGCGGTCGGGATATGGGCGGCAAGCCACTCACGTGGCCGAAGGGCACCATCCGGTCATGGGCTCCCTGCCAGACATGCACCGGCACGCGAAGCTGGCCCAGCGCAAAGCCCCACGGGCGGGCGAACGCCAGGTCATCATCGAACCAGCCCCAGTAATGGTCGCGCAATCCGTCGCGCATCGAGGCCGCCAGCCAGGCAGGAAACTCCCCGCTCAGCGAGGCGCGGTCGACATCGTCGATCAGGTCGCCGAAAGCCGCCGCCAACTGCTCCCCCGTCACCGCGCGGAACTCGGGCCAGGCGCGCTCCTTGAAGCCGATGAGCGCCTCCGGGCCGGCAAGCGCCGCCACGAATTCCTCGACGTTTTCAGCGCCCATGCCGGCCATCCAGTCCAGGCCCGCGGCCGGGTAAGGGGCGACGCCGCCGATAGTCGCGGCACCGATCGCGCCATCGCCCAGGAGTGCGGCACATGCCAGCGCGTGCGGACCTCCGCCCGACCATCCGAGCGTGTAGAACCGATCCGTGCCCAGCAGCTCAAGCACGCTGCGCGCGTCCTCGACGACGTCGACGACCGAGCGGCCGGGGCGTCGCGTCGACGAGGCGTAGCCGGGGCGGCTCCAGCTCACATTCGAAGGCCGCGCTGGGCAAGCGCCTCCACAAGCGGCGGGTACGGCAACCCGGAGCTGGGGGTGCCGGAGTGGTACAGGAGCGGCGTGCCGTCCTCGGGACCGGAGACATACACGTCCAGCGAGCGCCCGTCCGGAGTCTTGATCGTGCGCGGCGGGTCGTCAGCCATCCTGGGGCGAGCATAGCTCGCACCGTCGGCTCGCGCCGTCGTCTATCCGCCGTCGTTCGGCATCCAAAGCACCGCGCAGCCGGTCAGCAGGTTCGGTCGACGTCGAAGCCCCCGGCGACGTACTGGACCATGGTTACCCGGCCGCCGGTGAAGCCGGTCGACACGCACATGCTGCTCACGCTGCTTGGGCCGGCGGCGCCTGCGACCCAGGCCGGGTTGCTGGCAAAGGCCCGGGTTCCGCCGGTGATCGCGCGCCACATCCTGGGCGTTGAGTACAGGCCGATCGACGCTGCTCCCACCGAGCGCAGGTACGCCACCGCGCCCCGGAGGGCCGCCACGTTCAGGGCAGGGTTACTGCGCCACGAGTTCGCGGTCTCCACGTCCAGCCACCATCGGTTGGCAACCGGCGTTCGCCTGGCGCCGGCGACTGCCCAGCCGAGCGCCACGTGGGCCCGCACCGCGGTTGCATACGAGTCTGCGGCGGCATTCCAGCCGTAGTCGTACGCGCAGTCCGCGGTGTCTGCCGACGCCCGCGAAGCGGGGCAGGCGCGGGGAAAGGCCCGGCCCAGCGGCCAGTGACTGCTGAGCGCCGGTCCGGGGTTGCCGGTGTTGGCGTACAGCTGGGCATTCCGGCCCGCCCAGGCCAGTTGGCTCGGCCCCGATCCCGGCCCCAGGCATCGGTTGGCTGCGAAGACGATGCCTCCGTTGACGCCCACCACTCGGAATGCGCCCCCTCTCGGGAACGCCTGGCCGCATTGCGGATAGCTGATGTCGTAGCCGGTGGTGACCGCGCCCACACGCGCCGGCGCCGGGTCGGCGGCGCGCAAGCCTGCGCCGGCGACCGAACCGGCCGTAGTCCAAAGCAGGAGACCCGCCAAGGCCGCTACCAGGACACTTCGCAGGACGGGGCGCACGGCGGAGCCCACGGCGGAGCCGGGCTTGCGAGAGAGACGATCGGGCACGGGAGGCGAGCCTAATCCGCGCCGGAGGTCTGTGCAAGTGGAGCCCTGAGCGCTGCCGATCTCCTACCGTGCACCCGCCGCGGAGGCCCGGTCGACAGTCAGGACGTTGTTCGCCACCTTGCCCAGGAGCTTCACCTCGGTGGCGCTCCAGGTGACGCCGTTGGCGGTCGACTGCGGCTGAACGGTCGTCAGGTCGAGGCCGCGCACCACGAGCGAGGCGCCGCCGCACTGGGGCGGGTGCGACTCGAGCAGCGCCTCGCACAGGCGCGCCACGCCGTCGACCACGATCAGGTTGCCACGAACCAGCAGCGGTTCGCTGAGCGTCGAGCGGCGAGCCTCGGTGACGGACAGGCCCGGACCCATCCCGAGCGC
>JALYXZ010000028.1 GCA_030946825.1 Chloroflexota bacterium
CCTCGCGAGGTGTTCCTGTACCAGATGACCGATGCCTCCCGCACGTGGGGCGACCTCGGTCTGCAGGCGGTCGCCTGGCAGACCGGCTTCAACCCGGTGATCGCCATGCAACTGCTCGCCAACGGCGCGTGGTCGGGGAGCGGCGTGCTGACGCCGGAGGCGCTCGACCCCGATCCATACCTCGCCCTGCTCGACGCGCACGGCATCCACCACGCGATGGTCGAGATGGAGCCCGGAGCGCATCGGCCGACCTGAGCCGCAGCGCTCGGGGGAGCGGAGGGAGAAGGCGGAGAAACTGGTTGCGCCGGGGGTTGCTCCGAGCGAGCATCCTTGTCCCGCGCCGTCGCCGGCCAGGTCGCCCGGCGGGTCGCCCGCCAGCGGAGCGTCCCACTCGCACAGGAGAAGACCGATGAACGTTGACCAGATGGTCCAGGGCGTCAACGACGCCCTCACCAGCCGCCGCGTGTACGGCGACCCGATCGAGCGTGACGGAGTGCTCGTCATCCCCGCCGCCAAGGTCCGCGGTGGTGGCGGCGGGGGCGGAGACAACCAGCAGAACGGCGGAGGCGGCTTCGGCCTGAGCGCCAGCCCCGCCGGCGCCTACGTCGTCAAGGGCGGCGACGTGAGCTGGGTGCCGGCGATCGATGTCAACCGGATCGTGATCGGGGCGCAGGTCGCGGGCATCGTCCTCTTCCTGGTCATCCGCTCGATCTTCAAGACGCTGGGGGCGCGCCGCTAGAAGACGGACGCCGGCGTCTCACCCGAGTGGCTCATCCAGACGACGCCCGACGCGAGGGGTCGCGGCCTGCACCCGATGCGGAACCGGCGCTGGCCTTCACCTCGTACCTGCGCGTGCTCGCCATTGCCGCGGTGGTGGCGATCCACACCTTCGGTCGGATGGTGCTCAACCAGGAGATCCGCGGCACGCCCACGTGGTGGGCGGCGACGGCGATCGATCTCGGTTCCTCGTGGGCGGTGCCGCTCTTCGTCATGGTCAGTGGGGCGCTGATCCTGGCGCCGGACCAGGGTCCCCTCGCCGACGGTCGACGCGGGTCGCTGGGTGCCTTCTATCGGCGCCGTCTGCGCCGGATCGTGGTGCCGCTGGTGGCGGCTCACGTCCTGTATCTCGTGCTGCGGGCGACAGCGCTCCACGAGGACCTGTCGCTGCCCCTGGTCGTCCGCAACCTGCTCGACACCCGCGTCTACGTCCAGCTCTACTTCTTCTGGATCATCCTCGGCCTCTATCTCGTGGCGCCGGTGCTGCGCAGCTTCGTGGAGGCGCACTCGCGGCGAGACGCGCTCCTCTTTGGTGCCGGCGTCGTGATCTGGATGTGGCTGGTGGTCGCGGGTGCCGGCCTGTTGAACCAGGTCGGGGGCTCCGGAGCGCCGTGGACGCCCTCGCTGCTGACCATCTTCCTGCCGTACATCGGCTACTTCGTGCTCGGCTACGCGCTCCGGGAGGTGGTCCTGTCGCGGCGAGCGCTGGTGGCTGCCGGCGCGGTCTTCCTTGCCGCCGATGTCATCGTCATCGGCGTCTACGCTGCCAGGCCCGGCCCGCCCCTGGGCCTGCTGCTCGGTGGCGGCTACTGGGGTCTGCCAGTGGCGGTTACCGCGGTCGCCGCGTTCCTGATCGGGCGCGGGGTGGTCCATCCCGCCTCCCGGCTCGCCACTCCTCGGTTGGCGAAACCGATGCGACGTTTGGGTGACCTCACGCTGGGAGTCTTCGTCGTGCATCTCGCGGTCCTGCTCGCCGCGTTGGGGCTCCCCTTCTTCGCCGCCGACGTGACGTACCGGTCGATCGCGCACACCGCGCTGCTGTATGCGCTGGTGCTGATCGGCTCGTTCGCGCTGTGCTCCGCCATCGCCCGGGTGCCGCTGCTGCGCCGCACCATCGGTCTGTAGTCGGTTGCGAACCGGCGCGGGCAGGCGGATAGTGCCCCTCGAGATGTTCGTCCAATGGTTGGCCGAGCCATGACCGCCGGCGCTGAGGCGCATCGGCGCCGGTTCCATCCCATCCTCCTCGCGGCGCCGCTCGGCGCCATCGGCGTTGACGCGGTCTACCTCCGAGCCATCGCACAGCAGGGCGAGGGATTCGTGCCGCGCGTCCTCTTCGTTGCCGGCTGGATTGCCGCCTTCGCGGGCTGCGCACTGGTGGCGGCGTTCACCAACCACCCCCTGCGCCGATCATTCCTGTTCGCAGTCGCCGCCAGCGCGTTCGGCGTGTTGGGTGTGGTGGGCCTCTCCTCCATCGGTGTGCCGATGGTGCTGGTGACACTGATCGCCGCGGTTCAGGCGCTGCTTGCGGCGGAAGAGGCGGGCGTCGGACGGCCGTCCGCGATCGGGTGGGCGCTTCTCCTCCTCCTGGCGGGAGTTGGCGCACTGACGCTCGGCTTCCTGCTCACCGCCCAGTGAGAGGCGCGGTTGGGCGCTACCAGACGTCGCCGGGACGCCACTCGCAACTGATCGGCGCGGTCAGATCGAGCGGCGGCGACGAGCGCGTCGGGAGGACCAGGATGTCGCCGTCCTCGTCAGGCGTCCGGCGCAGCCCCTCGGCACTGCGCACGAATGACGGCCCAGCCCACTTCCGCCAGCCCAGCCGCTCGTAGAACCGATGGCGGCCGGTGCCGAGCGCCCCCAGCTCGAATCGGTCCCGTATGTCGGCGGTAACCTCGGCCATGACCGATGACCCGAAGCC
>JALYXZ010000031.1 GCA_030946825.1 Chloroflexota bacterium
GCGGACCCGGACCGCTTCGGGATGGTGATCGGCACCGGCATCGGCGGGATCGGGATGATGAGCGATGGGATCAAGACCCTCAACGAGCGCGGGCCGAGCCGCATCTCTCCGTTCCTGCTGGCGCACATGATCCCGGACGCCGCATCGGGGATGGTCGCCATCCAGTACGGCATCCGCGGGCCGAACATGGCCGTGGTGAGCGCGTGCGCGACCGGCGGCCACGCCATCGGTGAAGCGATGGAGACCATCGTGCGCGGACAGGCCGACCTGATGCTGGGAGCCGGGACCGAGGCGGTGGTGGTCCCCCTGGCGCTGGCCGGCTTCAGCCAGATGAAAGCGCTCGGCACCCCGGTCAACCCCGACACCGGGGAGTACGACCCCACCCAGGCGAGTCGGCCGTTCGACGCGACCCGCAACGGATTCGTCGTCTCCGAGGGCAGCGCGGTGCTGATCCTCGAGGAGCTCGAGCACGCCAGGGCCCGCGGTGTGCGCATCCATGCGGAGGTGATCGGGTACGGAAGCGCGGCCGATGCTTTCCACATGGTGGCGCCCGCCGAGCGCGGCGAGGGCAACCAGCGCGCGATGCGGATGGCCCTGCAGCGCGCCGGCATCGGTCCGGAGGAAGTCGGCTACATCAACGCGCACGGCACCAGTACGCCCCTCAACGACCGATTCGAGACGGTCGCCATCGAGACGGTCTTCGGCCAGCACGCGCGGCAGATGATGGTCTCCTCCACGAAGTCGATGACCGGCCACCTGATGGGCGCCGCGGGCGCACTGGAGGCGTTCGTCTGTGTGCGCGCGGTCGAGACCGGCTGCATCCCGCCCACCATCAACTACCGGCACCCCGATCCGGACCTGACCCTCGACTACGTGCCGAACACCGCGCGCCAGACCGACGTGCGGGTCGCGCTCTCCAACTCGATGGGCCTCGGCGGGCACAACTCGACGGTCATCGTGCGTCGCCACGAGGAAGGCGGATGAGTCGCGACCCGTCGCGCCGTGCGGTGGTCACCGGCATGGGGGCCATCACGCCCATCGGCAACGACGCGGACAGCTACTGGCGCAACCTCGTCGCCGGGGTGAGCGGCGTGGCCGCCATCCGTGCCTACGACGCCAGCGGCGAGGAGGTGCGCATCGCGGCCGAGGTCAAGGACTTCGACCCCGCGACCTGGATCGACTTCAAGCAGGCTCGGCGCATGAGCCGCTTCAGCCAGCTCGCGGTGGCCGCGGCGGCCCAGGCCATCGAGTCGTCCGGCCTGAAGGTGACCGATGCGAACCGCGATGACATCGCGGTCGTGGTCAACACCGGCGGCGGCGGCATCGGCGAGGTGGCGACCGGAGAGCGCGTCTACCTGGAGCAGGGCGGCAAGCGGGTCAGCCCGTTCATGGTGCCGATGCTCTCGCCCTCGATGGCCGCCTGCCAGATCAGCATCCAGAACCGGCTGCGCGGACCGGTGATCACCAGCGTCGCGGCCTGCGCATCGGGAGTGCAGGCGTTCGTGGAGGCGCAGCGGCTGATCGAGCACGGTGACGCCGAAGTGGTGGTCGCCGGCGGCACCGAGAGCGCGATCCTGCCGGTCGCCTTTGCCGCGCTCGCAAACATGGGCGCCCTCTCCAAGCGCAACGACGACCCCGAGCGCGCCTCGCGACCGTTCGACGCCGGGCGTGACGGGTTCGTGTTCGGCGAGGCCGCCGGGGTGCTGGTCGTCGAGTCGGCGGCCCACGCGGAGGGCCGCGGCGCTCCGATCCTGGCCGAGGTGGCGGGCGGGGCGCTGACCGGCGACGCGTTCCACATCAGCGCGCCCGAGCCGTCCGGCCAGGGTGCCACGCGCGCCATCCAGCGGGCGCTGCGCGACGCCGGGCTCGAGCCGGAGCAGATCGACTACGTGGTGGCGCACGGCACCAGCACGCAGCTCAACGACGCCACCGAGTCGCTCGCGATCCGCAACGCCTTTGGCGCCGCCGCCGATCGGCTGGCGGTGAGCAGCAACAAGAGCATGATCGGCCACACGCTCGGAGCGGCCGGCGCGATGAGCGCCCTCGCCGCGGTGATGGCCATCCGCGAGGGCGTCATCCCGCCGACCATCAACTACGAGGCTGCCGACCCCGCCTGCGATCTCGACTACGTGCCCAACGTCGCCCGGCGCACGCCGGTGCGTGCCGCCATCGTCAACGGGTTCGGGTTTGGCGGGCAGAACGCGGTGGCGGTCTTCCGCGCGTACGAGTAGCCTCCGCCCCCTGGCGCGTGAGGCACGTGAGGCATGGGCCGGGCGGATGTGCACCGATGAGTAACGGGGACCGCCGCGCGGACCCACCGCACCGCCTAGCATGTGATGCACCGGCGGCCGCTCCAAGAGAGCAGCCGCTGTCCAATCGAGGAACAACCCTGGGCGACTACCTCAACCTGGCTGCAGCAATCCTTGGTGGCGCACTCGGGCTGTTCGTGATGTTCCGCCTGGGCGTCGTTCGCAATCGTGGCGAAGGGCGAGAGCCGGTTGCTCCTGAGCCGGTTGCCCCTGAGCCGACGGTCCTAACCCATCACGCCAGCGCGCAACCGTCGTCCGTTGCGCCGATCCTCACCGCACTGGGACTGTCACTGCTCGGCGTCGGCCTCGCGATCGGGTCGCATCTGGAAGCATTCGGCTTGCTGCCGCTGGTCGCCGGGGTCGCGCTGCTGGCCGGTGCACTGATGGCGGCGCTCCGAGGGCGCTCGACCTGAGACGGGTCTGGACGTCTGGCTCGACCACGTCCGTCAGCCCGGGTCGTCCCCGCGGATCACGAGGTCCGGCTGGTACCGCGGCTCGTGGCCGGGCTGCGCCCGCAGCCAGTCGCGCAGGGCGCTCTCGGCGGTGGTGAATGCCAGCTCGGTCCAGGGAATCTCGTCGGGGGCGAAGCTGCGTACCTCGCTCGTCTCCGCACCTGGCAGCGGCTCCCCACCGACCACGGTCGCCTCGTAGAGCACGGTCACGATCCCGACCCGGGGGCGCGAGTAGACGCCGATCAGCCGGCCGACCTCGATCCGGAGCTGCGTCTCCTCCTCCGTCTCGCGTCGCGCGCCCTCCTGCGCCGACTCCCCAATCTCGAGGAAGCCGCCGGGATAGCTCCACAGGCCGGCCCCGGGCTCGATGGCGCGCCGCGCCAGGAAGACGCGGCCCCCGCTCACCGGAAGAGTGCCGACCACCAGGCGCGGATTGCGCCAGGTGACGTGGCCATCGGGACACACCAGGCGCGGCCGATGGTCGCCCTCCAGCTCTCGCTCCGCCACCGGCTGCCCACACGCCGGACAGAAGCGCGGCTCGAAAGCCAGGGTCAGCGGCAGCTCGGTGTCGTCCATCGGGCACATGGTAGGCAACGTTCGTGGGCGCCGCCGGGCTGGCTAGAATGGGCACCCGTGCCTGAGCCGCCTCACCTTCCCGCCATGCGCCTCTACAACTCGCTCACCCGCCGCGTGGAGCCGATTGAGCCGGTGACCCCTGGCCGCGTGACGGTCTACACCTGCGGCAGCACGGTGTATCGGTATGCGCACATCGGCAACCTGCGGACCTACCTGGCCGCCGACGTCCTGCGC
>JALYXZ010000067.1 GCA_030946825.1 Chloroflexota bacterium
TGCTTCACCAGGGTGACCCGCGAGACGATCTTGCCGCCTCCTTGAGCCAGCCGAGCTCTGTGGCGCTCAGCACGGCAGTCGACCCCGTGACGCCCCGGCTCGAATCGGCTCGACGTAGACCGCGCAAGCCATCCCACCCACGAGGCGCTCCCGCGACGAGACCACGACTCGCCTCGGACGATGTTTCTTAGCGCAATCGTCCTCGCGCTGATCGTCGGCCTCTTCGCCGGCGGCGGCCTCCCAAGACTTGCCGACCTCAGGCTTCGCGCCTACTGGCTGTTGGGCCTGGCCCTCGCCCTCCGCATCCTGGCCGCACTCCTGGACAGCCGGCTCGCTCCGGGCATCCCCGTGGGCTGGGCGTACATCGGCGCCTATCTGCTGATCCTCGGCTGGCTGTGGCTCAACTGGCGCGTCCCGGGTCTCCAGGTGGCGGCGGTCGGCATCGGGCTCAATACGCTTGCGGTCCTGCTCAATGCGGGGCAGATGCCGGTCTGGGCGGCAGCCTTTCGTGCCGCGGGATTCACCCCCGCCGCGATCCAGAACGATCCATTCCACTACCTGCTGACCGCCAAGACCGTGGGCGAGTTCGTCGGCAGCGGCGGGCTGCTGGGCGACGTGATGCCGATCCCGTTACCCCTCATCCGGGACGTGGTGAGCATCGGGGACCTGCTGCTGGCATTGGGCATCTTCTGGGCGATCGTGTATTCGATGACGCGGCCGGAGGCGCCGGTCTGGAGAACGCGCCTGCTGGGCGCCAACCAGGCGGCGCCGGCCGGGGCCACCGAATTCGAGGCGGGCGTCGCGTATGCCGCAGCGTTCGCCGGCCCGGGAACGCTGGTGCCCGCCGGACCGATGCCGTCGACCGCGATCGCCGCTCCAGCCCGCGCGATCCGAGGACAGTCTCCGTACCTGCGGCTGGTGCGGAACCGCAACTTCTCCCTGCTGTGGGCGGGACAGCTCGTCTCGTTCTTCGGCGACCGGGTGCACCAGGTGGCTCTCGGCGTTTTGGTCGCGCAGCGCGGCTCCCCGCTCGAGGTGGGCTTCACGTTCGCGGCGACGGCGGTGCCGAACGTGGTGCTCGGACCGCTCGCCGGAGCGCTGGCCGACCGTTGGGATCGGCGGCGGACGATGATCGGCTGCGACCTCGTCCGCGCCGGCCTGGTGCTGCTGGTGCCGCTGGCAATTGGTGTGAGCATCGGTCTCGTGTACCTGCTCGCGTTTGCGGTGGCGACCGTTAGCCTGCTCTTCCGCCCGGCAAAGAACGCGGTCATGCCCCTGATCGTCGGGGGTGACGACCTGGTGACGGCCAACTCGGCCAGCACGGTCAGCGAGACCCTGGCCGACCTGATCGGGTACCCGGTGGCCGGCATCATCGTGGCCGTGCTGGGGCCCCTGGTGGCCGCAGCGTTCGTGCTGGACAGCGCCACCTATCTCGTGTCAGCGCTCCTGCTCGTATCGATGAGCACGCCCATTGCGGAGATCCTGGCCGCTCCGCTTCGTCTCCAGGCGCTGCTGGAGGAGATGCGCGAGGGCTGGCGCTTCCTGCGCGGCCAGCCGGAGCTGTTCGCGAACACCGTGGTCTCATCGGTGGCACAGGTTGCGGTCGGAACGGAGATCGTCTGCAGCCTGCTCTATGCGAAGTCGGTCCTGGATCCGTCGCGGATCGGCTACCCGGAGAACTATTCGCTGCTGATGGCAGCCATCGGGCTCGGAAGCGTGATCGGCGGCGTGGCGATCGGCGGCATGGCGGCGCGGTTCCGGAAGGGGCTGCTGTCGATCGCCGGCTTCACCGGCATCGGTCTGACGCTGGTCGCCGCCGGCTTGGTGACCGACCCGTACCTGGCGATCGCCATCTTCTTCCTCACTGGGGCCACCAACATGTTGTTCATCATCCCGAACATGACGCTCTTCCAGGAGCGCACGCCGCAGCGCCTGATGGGACGGGTCGTCTCCACCCGACAGGCGATCGTGTTCGCCGCCATGGCACTCGCCATGGGCCTCTCGGGATGGCTGGCGAGCATCGTCGGCCCGGCGGCGGTGCTGATCATCGGCGGCACCATCTGCGCGCTCACCGGCCTCGCCGGCCTGCTGGTGCCCGCCATGCGGAACGCACGCTAGGCGCGTTCATCGCCTTCGATTCGATCTGCTACCCTTCCGCCGCCGTGGGACCCCTCCTCGATGCCGCCGTGCTCGTCCTGCTGGTGGTCGCGTTCGGCTCGTTGGGGCTGCTTGCGTGGACCATCGGGGTCAGCGGCGTGGCGGCCACCCGGCGCGGGACCGATCGCCTTTCGCGGCTACGAGCCGCGCTGAGCGTTCGACGGGAGGAGCTTCCGGTCAAGGCGGCGTCCCTCCGAGACGCCGTAGCCCGGCTGGCGCAGTCCACGAGAACAGGAGACCGATGACCCAGCAGCGACGCGACCCCGGCTATCGCGGCGCCCTGCCTCCGCGGCGCGACCGCCTGGCGCGGCCATGGGTTGTGACGGTCATTGCGCTCTTCGTCCTCATCTTCGTGCTGGCCTTCGCCGGCATTCCGAGTCGCCTCATCCCTCAGCAGACCCCGGCGCCGATTCCCAGCATCCCGATTCCCTCCGCCTCCGGCCTTGGATCGGGTCTCCCGTCCCGGTCGCCGTAGCCAGCCCGCGAGCGCGGGGGGCGTTCCGGCGCGGCTGAGCCGGGAGTTGTACGGCTAGCGAACAGTTCGTATACTGGTGAGCCCGGTCGCTGCTGCGGGTGCTCCGCAGTCTGCTCAGGAGATACCGTGGCCCAACGATCCGTGCTCGTGGTCGACGACGACTCCGCCGTCAGGTCCCTCCTGAAGGACCTGTTGGTGACCGATGGCTACGCGGTGCGGCTGGCTAAGACCGGAGCCGAGGCGCTCGCCGCGGTCGAGGAGCAGCGTCCCGACCTGGTGCTGATGGACGTCAAGCTTCCGGACCAGGACGGCTTGGCCGCGCTCAAGCAGCTCAAGCAGCGCCACGGCGAGCTCGAAGTGATCGTCATGACCGCCTTCGGCGGCAGCTCGACGGCCATCAAGGCGATGGAACAGGGCGCATACGACTACGTCACCAAGCCATTCGAGATCGATGACCTGATGGCCACCCTGCGCCGGGTCTTCGAGCACCAGGACATGGCGAGCGAGGTCAGCGCCTTGCGGCTCGAGCTCGGGAAGACCGCCGCCGAGCGCGAGCGGATCGTGGGCAGCTCCCGGCCGATGCTGGAGGTCTACAAGCTGATCGGCAAGGTGGCCAGCAGCGATGCCACGGTGCTGATCACCGGCGAATCGGGCACCGGCAAGGAGCTGGTGGCGGAGGCGCTGCACCGGGCGAGCAAGCGCAACCCCTATCCGCTGGTCAAGGTCAGCTGCGCGGCGCTCCCCGAGTCGCTGCTCGAGACGGAACTGTTCGGCCACGAGAAGGGCTCATTCACCGGCGCCATGACGATGCGCAAGGGCCGCTTCGAAATGGCCAACAAGGGCACCATCTTCCTCGACGAGATCGGCGAGATGACGCTCGGCACCCAGACCAAGCTGCTCCGCATCCTCCAGGAGCGGGAATTCGAGCGCATCGGCTCGAACACGCCGATCAAGGTCGATCTCCGGGTGGTGACCGCCACCAACCGCAACCTCGCGGCCGAAGTGGAGAAGGGCCGATTCCGCGAGGACCTGTACTACCGGCTCAACGTGGTGCACGTCCACATGCCGCCGCTGCGCGAGCGCAAGGAGGACATCCCGGCGCTGGTCGAGCACTTCCTCGTCAAGTTCCGCCACACCCTGGGCGCCATCCCGACCACCATCAGCGAAGAGGCGCTCCAGAAGTTGATGGCATACGACTGGCCGGGCAACGTTCGGGAGCTCGAGAACGCCGTCGAGCGCGCCGTGGTGCTGAGCCGCGGCAACGTGATCAGCACCGACCACCTGCCCTTTGGAGATGCCCGCGAGGCCCGCAACCGGGCACGCCTGTCGGCGCGCAAGCAGCAGCTCGACGAGGAGGAGATGGCCGAC
>JALYXZ010000116.1 GCA_030946825.1 Chloroflexota bacterium
CGGCTACTCGAACGAGTACCCGGTGGAGCGTTATCTCCGCAACTCGAAGGGCTCGGTGATCTACGAGGGCACGAGCCAGATTCACACCCTGCTCCAGGCCGACTACCTGCTCGGCTACCGCCGCGATCGCGAGCTCCGCATGCCGCAGCTCCCGTACGAGGGCGGGAGCTAGCGGCCCGAGCGGCCTTGCTAGCTAGCTAGCTAGCTAGCTTGCTCGCTCGTCTCGGCTCAGCCGGGCGGGGTCAGCACCAGGCGTTCGCGAGTCGCGATGCGAACCGCCTCCTCGGACCAGGCGATCGGCACGCCGTCTCCCCGCTGCCACCAGGCCAGCAGGTCGGCGTAATGCGGCGAGAACGGGTTGCCGGACTGGCCACCGGCCAGCACGAAGCGCGATGCCTCCGGGTCCGCGGGCACCATCACCACCCTTGTGTTGGGAATCACTCCGGGATTCGAAAGCGGATCGAGCGGCGTGGTGCCGGCCTGCAGCACCGTGTTGCCGTCTCCGCCGACCTGCATCGGGCCAAGGTTGAAGACCGATGCGAAGAAGCGCCGATCCCCGGCGGGATGGTTGAGCGTCAGGGGACGCAGCGCTCCCCACTGCCATGAGCGGGGATCCGGCCCGCGCTCT
Source organism: Chloroflexota bacterium (assembly GCA_030946825.1). Taxonomy (GTDB): domain Bacteria; phylum Chloroflexota; class Limnocylindria; order QHBO01; family QHBO01; genus QHBO01. The sequence continues at coordinate 629 of JALYXZ010000116.1, forward strand.
TTCTCGAGCCGCTCCACCGCGCTCCCCAGGCTGGTCGCCAGGAGGGCCGGCCAGTCGTCGTTCGGGGTCCAGCCGGCCGGTCGCTCGCGCACGAGCCGAACAACGCGTCCGAGCAGACGGGTATGGAACATCGTGTATGGCACCGCGGCACCGAATCCCGCCCCCAGCACCCAGGGCCACCCGCGCGGCGCCTTGAGCTCGGCCATCCGCCGCGACAGATCGGCGATGAACAGCTCGTAGACCGACGCCGCCGCCGACTCCGGATCGAGGCTGCCGTCCCATGCACGCAGCAGCTCGAGGCCGCGCGCCGCCGCATCGGTCGTTGGCGCAGCCTGCATGACCGAGTCACGCAGATCGGCCCAGGCGGCCGACCGTCGGTTGACCTGCAGCGCCTGGGTGCGCGCCACGTCCCAATCGCTCCTGGCGGCCAGCTCGGCCTCGATGGCAGCCAGGCGATACCCGTCGATCCAGTCGGCGCCGAGGAACGGGCCCTCCCCGTCGCGGACCGGCTGGTTGTTGGCGGTCGCCACGAAGCCGATGTCGGGGTCGTACAGGCAGGGCATCTCGGTGAACGGCACCGGCTCGGCTTCCCAGCCGACCTGCGGATCGGAAGCCGGCAGCGGGACGGTCCCCGAGCCGCGGCGCCGGCGGGGCAGCTGCCCGACCAGCTGCCAGCCGATGTGTCCATCGGCATCCCCGTATACCACGTTCAGCGCTGGACCCGGCCAGGCGGCGAAGGGGGCGCGGAGCTCCTCGAAGCTGCGCGCCCGCACGCTCTCCAGGAATCCACGGATCGGCAGCGTCTGCTGCCAGATGGCCCGCAGGGAGAGCGTGTAGGGCAGGCCGTCCAGGAGCGGGCTGATGATTGGCCCGCGCGGGGTGATCAGCACCTGCTCGACCGTCGGCGGTGCGCCTTTGACCTCGATCCGCTCCTCGATCACCTCGCACGCTTCCCACGCCTCGCCGCGGCGCACGGAACGGCCGTCCGCGCCGAGCTCCTCGATGAACAGGTCGCAGGTATCGGTCAGGCCGGCCGTGATGCCCCAGGCCGCGAAACCGTTGTGACCGATGGGGAAGGCGGGTCCGCCCACGTACGAGGCGCCGGCGACGGCCCACTCCGGGGTCCGCAGGTGTGCGAGATACCAGGGTGCGGGAAGGCGGCTGGCCAGGTGTGGGTCGTTGGCGACGATGGTGGCCCCGTTCGCCGTCCGCGACGGCGCCAGCGCCCAGTTGTTGGAAGCCCCGCCGGGCCCGATCGCCAGCAGCGTGGCGAGGTCGCGCGCCAGGTGGTCGGCCGTTGGGCCCGCGAGCGCGGCGACCGGTGCGCTCACCGGGTGCCACTCGGGATACGCTCCGTCCAGCGCCTGCAGGGCGTCGGGACCATCCTCGGCGAGGATCTTCAGCCGGGCGAGCTCCGTGTCCCAATTCGCGGACAGGGCAAAGCTCTGGAGGCCCACGAAGGCGAGCACGTCGGTCGCGGTCCAGCGCGTAGGGCGCGCTCGCAGCAGCGCCAGCTCGTGCGGCGACCGGCGGAGGCCGTGCTCCAGCCCGGCGTTGATGCCTGCCACGTAGGCGTCGATCGTCCGCCGCACGGCTGCCTCGATGACCTCGTGCTGTCGGATGGCGGTGCGGGCGAAGCCGAGTCGCCGCGAGAGGCGGTCGAGCGGCAGGCCGCCCACGCCGACCAGCGCGGCGAGTGTGCCGCGCCCCACCCGGAGCATCGTTTCGAGCTGGAAGGGGCGGTCCTGGGCGTGGCACAGCCCCAGCGCGAACCACGCGTCCGAATCGGAACCGGCATCCACGTGCGGGATGCCCCAGCGGTCGCGCACGATCCGCACCTCGCCCTCGAGGCCCTCGACCCGGAGCCGGCCGCGGGTCAGCGGCAGCCGCCTGCCCAGGGCCACCCGCAGCGCCGCCCGCTGCCAGCCGAGACGCGGTCGAGCCACGGCGGGTTGAGCCACGGCAGGTTGAGCCACGGCAGCAAGCCTAGCCGAGTCGGGCGGACGCGAGACAGGGCGCATCTATACTCCGTCGATGAGCCGCCGTGTGGAGCTGTGGGTCGGGCTGATGCTGTTCGGGATCGGCATCCTGGTGCTCGCCTCCGAGCCGATCGCCCGCTGGATCGGTGGCCTGGGCATCAGCAATCGGCTGCTGGCGTGGTGGCCGGCGCTCCTGATCGCCCTCTCGCTCTTCTTCCTGGTTCCCGCCCTGTTCGGGAGGCAGCACCGCCGGCTGCGCGCCGGGATGGTGATTCCCGGCACGATCC
>JALYXZ010000138.1 GCA_030946825.1 Chloroflexota bacterium
GCTCGAGGCCGCGGCGGAGGCGCTGGCGGCTACGCTCGCCCGGTTGCCGGACGCCGCTCTCGCCGATCCCGGCGGCGAGGCGGACTGGAACGTGGCCCAGACCTTCGCCCACACCACCGGTGCGCGCCGCTTCATGGCGGGCATCGGCGCGCTTGCGGTCAGCGGCGCGTGGCCAACGGCCCAGCCGCCGCGTGTCGTGCCGGGTGTTCCGGGGCCGGCCGACGCGGACCGCGCCGCGCTGCTCGTGCTCCTCGAGAAGAGCCGGCGCGCCGTGGCTCGCTCGGTGGAGGAGATCGCCGGACACGAGGCGGTCCGGGTGCCGATCCCCCACCCCCTCGTCGGCTGGCTGCACGCCGGCGAGTGGCTGCTGATGGCCGGCGTTCACGACGTGATGCACCTGGAGCAGCTCCACAGGCTCGGCAGCCGGGCTGCGTAACCTCGTGCCGGAGCGCCCCGCACCGCTCGTCTTCGTCGTCGATCCCACGTCCGCTGCGGCCGATGCTCCGTTCGGATCCTACGCGGCGGTGGGCGCAACCGGCATTCGACTGCTGGCGGCCGAACTCTCGCGGCGGCTAGCCGCCCTGGGTGCCGCCGTGGAGCGGCTCGAGCCAGCTCCGCTCGTGCCGCCGCACTGGGGCCGCTGGTTCACGAGCGTGGCTCGTCGAGTCCTGGCCGAGACCGATGGCCATCGGGTCGACGCGATCGGCTATGTGAGCCCGGGCTCGCTCGCGCTCGTCGACGACGCCACGCTCGACGCCTTCCTCTCGCCGCTTGCCGGCGAGGCGGTGGCCAACAACCGCTTCAGCGCCGACGCCTTCAGCGTCGCGGGCGACCTCGATCGAGCGCTCGCACAGCTCGCGGAGTGCCCAACCGACAACGCCGCGGCACGCAGCCTCGAAGGGGGAGGATTCGCCGTCCGCGACCTGAGCGATCGACCGTGGTCGCGCTTCGACGCGGACACGCCGCTCGACCTGGCGCTCCTGCGCCTCGCCGGGCGCCTCCCCGACGTCCGCCGCACCGCCCAGCCGGTCGCCTCCTTCCTCGAGATGGCGCGGCTGCCCAACGGCGAGGGCCTAGAGGTGCCGAACCTCGCGCGGCTGGGCGAGGTGATGCGTGACCGATCTGGCGAGCTGGTCGTCGCGGGGCGTGTCCCGGCGGCGGCGCTCTCGCTCCTCGAGACCGAGACCGCGTGCCGGGTGCGCGCCTTCGTCGAAGAGCGGGGGATGAGGTCGGCGCGGCAGGCAGCGCGGCCTCGCTCGGTGTTCGCCCGCATGCTGGAGCGTGACGGCGCCGCGGCGTTGGTGGCCGAGCTGGAAACGCTCGGCAACGCGGTGATTCTCGACACCCGGGTTCTGATGGCGTCGATCGCCGGCTCCGCGGAGATCGCCGATTGGCCGCCGGCCGAGGAGCGGTTCGCGTCCGACTTCGGCGACCACCGGTCGATCCGGACGACATGGCTCGCCGAGCTGACGGCGGCCGCCGCGACGTCATCGGTACCGATGCTGCTCGGAGGACATGCGCTGGTCAGCGATGGCCTCCGGATCCTCTCCGCGGCATCCTGGCTCGGAAGGTAGCGGGGCCACCGGCATCGGTGTCGGGGGCCGCGCCTGGCCCCTGCTAGACTGTGATCAGCGCCCGCGCGCGGGCATCAACCGAATGCAGTAGCGCCCACCGAGCAATCGGCCGGCGCGTCGAAATCGAGCACTCGAGCACATGGATCAGACCGGACTTCTCTACGTCATCGGCTTCGGCTTCGCGGCGACCCTCTTCGTCTTCGGCACCATCCTCTTCTCGTGGCTGATCACCCATCGGCGGCGACGGCCGCAGAAGGGACTGCCGTACGAGTGTGGGATCGACACCATCGGCGACACCTGGTCGCGCTTCGGCCTCGCCTTCTACCTCTACGCGCTGCTGTTCGTGGCATTCGATGTCGAGATCATCTTCGTCTACCTGTGGGCGATCGTCGTCCGGGCAGTCTCGATCAGCGGGATCGTGATGATGGGCATCTTCCTGGCGATCCTGATGTTCGGGGAGCTCTACGCATGGAAGAAGGGGGATCTGCGATGGCAGTAGATACGCCGACCAACGGTGCGCCGGGAAGCGACGCGCTCGACACGGGCCGCCCGGAAGGCCACCAGGATGCGCCGCCGATCGTCATCCCCGACGCGGCCGGTGACGATCGGCTCCTCCGCGAGTTCGGCATGGAGGAGCATCCGAGGGGCGGCTTTCACGGGCTCCTGGAGGTGATCCCGACCAAGGCCGACTATCTCCTGGACCTGATCCGCGCCAACTCGCTGTGGCCGCTGCTGTCCGGACTGTCGTGCTGCGCAATCGAGATGATGAGCACCGCGACCAGCGTCAACGACATCGACCGCTTCGGGATGTTTCCCTTCCGCGCCAGCCCGCGGCAGGCCGACGTGCTGATCGTGGCCGGCACCCTGACGACGAAGATGGCGGGGCCGCTGGTCCGCCTCTGGGAGCAGATGCCCGAGCCCAAGTGGTGCGTGGCGATGGGTACCTGCACGACCTCGGGAGGCCGCTTCAAGCGCAGCTACAGCGTGGTCCAGGGCGTCGATCGCGTGATGCCGGTGGACGTCTACGTCCCTGGCTGCCCGCCCCGGCCGGAGGGGCTGATCTACGGGATGATGCGGCTCCACGAGCTGGTCAAGGCGCGCCGCGGGCAGTGGCAGACCTACGTCGATCGCGGGCCACAACGCCAGGCATGGGAAGGAGACGTCCACTGACCGCCCCGGCGAGGGCAGGCAGCCT
>JALYXZ010000168.1 GCA_030946825.1 Chloroflexota bacterium
CCTGGAGGCGGCCGGACGGCCGCGGGGGATCGGGCCGCGAGGCATCGGTCCTTCGAGGAAAGTCCGAGCTCCACAGAGCAGGTTCGCGGGTAACGCCCGTCCGCCGCGAGGCGAGGACCAGCGCCACAGTGACGATTCCCGCGCAAGCGGGGGTGAAACGCGGCAAGCTCGAGCCGGAGCAAGACCGAATAGGAGGGCGCAAGGCGGCGTTCGCGCCGCAGTAGGCTGCTCGCTCAGCCCTCGGGTAGGTCGCGCAGATGGATGGCCGTCACCGGACCGATCCGGTCCGGCACAGAACTCGGCTTACAGGCCGCTCTCCAGGGCCTGCTCGGTCGGTCGGTTCAGGCCTCGTCCTCGCGCCACACCGTCCTCGCCGTGCAGGCGTTGCAGATCGGCCGCGCCTCGTCCATGGTCCCGAGCGGGAGCGGGTGATCGATGCCGCCGAGCAGGCAGTCGACCTGGACACGGGCATCGGCGCCGGCCGGCAGCAGCGTGACGTGGCGCACGCGGCAGCGACGAATCTGGCCCTGGCGCGCAATCGGGCGCCGCGTCGGTTGTTCGATCGGTTTGAGGGCCACGCGTCCCCTTCTCGTCAAGCCCTGACAGATGTTGGACCGGCCACTCGAGTGGTCCGCCGTGTCCGGAGGCTAGGAGGCGGGTCCCCCGGACCTCAATGATCAATTCGTACTGCGGCGGACGGTCCTGCAGTGCCGTGTTCTCCGTCAGGGTCGCTGCCTAGACTCGAACCGACCTCGTCGCGACGCGGGGAGCGCAAGGAGCAGCTGTTGTTCGGAAGGCACAGGCGCGGCCAGGAAGCCGCCGCAGCGGATGCTGCACGCGAGACCGCGCGCGGGAAGCTCTTCGAAGAGCTCGCACTGCGTCCGGAGACGGTCTGCCCGTTCCTCGGCACCGCCGAGGAGCGGACCGGCTACCGGCCCGAGGCGAACCCCGAGCACCGCTGCTATGCCTTTGGAGAGCCGGCACCGCTTTCCGATGAGCAGCAGAGCCGCATCTGCCTGCAGCGCGGCTACAGCAATTGCCCTCGCTACCTGCGCGGCGTGCTCGTCATCCCGAGCGAGGAGCTCGGGGCGCTGCGCCGACCGGCGGCTGCGATGGCGGCGGCCGCCGCACCTCGGCCAGCACCCACCAACAGGGCTCCATCCAAGTCGCGGAGCACGCGCAACGTCCCCGCGGGCCGGGACGAGGAGCGCCACCGCCGGTGGCTGCCGGTGGCTGCCGCCCTGCTCGTCGGCCTCCTGCTCGTCGGCGGCGCAGTGGCCGTCTTCGCGAGCCGAAGCCCGGTCGCGGTCTTCGCGAGCCCGACCTCGACGACATCGCCGACCGGTCGTCCGGGCCCTACCGTTCCGGTCACCCCGGTGCCAACCCCGACGGCCGGCGACGTCTTTGACCACTATGCGGTGACCGTGGCCCCGCGCGAGTACACGATCTTCCACGTCGGGCCGGACGGCGCGTTGACCGATGGTCGCGTCGTGCTCTTCAGCGCTAACTCCCAGGGCCCCGCCGAACGTCTCACCGCGGCGAACGGCCAGCGCTACTGGCAGCTCACCGAGGGGTTCTACTCGGGCTACTCCTACGTGGCGGGCCGCTCCGGGCCGTTCGGAGTGAGCAAGATCTACCGCCGATCCGACGGGCGGACAAGTTCGGAGCGGCTGCCCGACAGCCAGCTGTAGCTCCCGGATGCGCCGCGGTCGGCGCTCCGCGGCGATTGGTGCCGCCAGCCCCGTGTGCGGAAATCCCCTTGACGGGGAGAAGCTGGCCTGTATGATGGCGCCCTGTGGGGCAAAGTGGGGCCATGTGGGGAGCAGTGGTAGAAGGCCTGAATGGATCGACCAGCGTTTCTCACCGGCGAATACCGCCACGCCCTCGACGACCGCGGGCGGGTCGCGGTGCCGATGCGGTTCCGAGCCCGGCTGGGGGAGGGCGCCACGCTGGCCCGCTGGCTGGATGGCTGCCTCGCGGTCTTTCCGCACGAGGAGTGGGGCGACCTGGCGGCCAAGCTTCGGGGCCTGCCCCTGACCAACCCTCGGGCGCGGGAGTTCGCCCGGTTCATGTCCTCCGGCGCGGTGGACGCCGAGCTCGACCGGCAGGGACGCCTGCTCGTCCCGGCCTACCTCCGCGAGTACGCCGGCCTGCAGGTCGGCGAGGTGGTGGTGGTGGGCGCATTGAACCGTCTCGAGATCTGGGCGCCGAGCGCCTGGCAGCCCTACCGATCGAAGATCGAGGACGCCCCCGAGGAGCTCGCCGAGCACCTCGAGGACCTCGGTATCTAGTGCGGCGCGAGCGATGAACGTCTCGAGCGCGCCATTCATGCGTCCAGGGGCCGCTTGGCCCGCAGGTCGACCACAGAGGTGCAGCCGCAGATGGGAGAAGGGCACCTGCCGGTCCTCGTCGACGAGGTCGTTTCCTCGCTCGGCGTTGGGGCTGGCAGCTCCGTGGCGGACTGCACGGTCGGCGGCGGTGGGCACGCTGAGCGGCTCCTGGAGGCCTCGTCTCCGGATGGTCGTCTGCTCGGCCTCGATGCCGATCGGGCGGCCATCGCGGAGGCATCGCGCACCCTGGCTCGCTTCGGCGACCGGGTCGTGCTGCGCCAGGCCAACTTCGCCTCGCTCCTCGACGTCGCGACTGCCGAGCAGTTCCTGCGGCTCGATGGCGTCCTGTTCGACCTCGGCCTGTCCAGCTACCAGCTGGCCGATGGCGCCCGGGGATTCAGCTTCGCGGCGTCCGCGCCGCCGGACATGAGGTTCGATGAAACGGCCGGTCTATCGGCTCTCGAGCTCATCGATCGCACCTCGCAGCGAGAGCTCGCCGGAATCCTCGCGACGTTTGGTGAGGAGCGCCGTGCTGGCCGCATCGCGAAGGCGATCTTGGCGGCGCGTGCGGAAGGGCGGCTGGTGAGCACCGCTGATCTCGCTGACGTCGTCTCGGCCGCGGTGCCTTTCCAGTCGGGTCGGGCCGGGCGGCGGCTGCATCCGGCGACGCGCACCTTCCAGGCGCTCCGCATCGCGGTCAACCATGAGCTCGAGGTTCTGCCCGGCGCACTGGCGGGGGCACTTGCCGTCCTGCGTCCCGGCGGCCGAATGGCGGTCATCAGCTACCACTCGCTCGAGGACCGCATCGTCAAACGCTTCATCGCGCGGGAGAGCCGCGACTGCATCGAGGAGCCGCTGCCCCCGGCCTGCACCTGCGGCCATCGGGCGCAGCTCCGTCCGATCACCAAGGGAGTCGTCACGCCCGGCGCCGAAGAGGTCGCCCGGAACCGTCGCGCGCGCAGCGCAAAGCTGCGCGTCGCCGAGAAGCTGGCGCCGGCGAGTGCCGCCGCCTAATGGATGCATCGGGCAGGAGGAGCGGGATGAGCAGAGGACGGCCGCGCCACCAGGCGAGCCGACGTCGGATGTACCAGGCGCGGCAGCGCGAGCTGCGTGAGCGTCGGCTCCACACGCAGCGCGAGGAGAGCCATTGGCTCTCGGATGGGGCGCTCGCGGTGGACATCGAGGAGCAGCTCGATTTCGAATCCCCGACGTCGTCCGGGATCCCGCGCAGCACCGCCGCCTGACCGATGGCTGTCGCTGGAGCACGCCCGGTCAGCACGTTCCCGATCTTCGGTCGGCGCCTGCCCGCGCGCACGCGGCGCACGACGCGCGCCGGACGACGGCCCGGAACGCGACGGCGCGGGCGTGAGATCAGCAACGTGTCGGGATTCCTGCTGGCCATCGCCGCCGCCGCCGGGCTGGCGCTCTTCTATCTCTCCCAGTCGGCGCACGTGGCCGCCACCGGGTACCAGATCGACACGCTCCAGAGCCGGCTCGGGAAGCTGCAGGCGGAGCAGCAGGCACTGATCGCGCAGATCGGACAGGCGCGCTCTCCGTCGGACATCGGCGCGCGCGCTCGGTCCCAGCTCGGGCTCGTGCCTCTCGACCAGACCGTCGTCCGCTTTGCCGGAACGTCGATCGCACACGGAAACTGACAGCCGCCGCGGCGTAGAGTCGCGGCCGGGGAGACGCATGCTCGCAAGGACCGACAGTCGTGCCCGCGCCCTGGTCCTCCTGATCTGCGCCACGCTGGTGGCAGGCGGGATCGCCGCCCGCCTGGTGTGGTGGCAGGTGATCGAGCAGCCGCGGCTGGGCGGGCTGGCGCTCCAGCAGCTCGCGCAGGTGGAGAAGATCCCCGCGCAACGCGGCGAGATCCGTGACGCGAACGGAGACCTGCTCGCCACATCGGTACAGGTCCAATCGGTCTTCGTCACCCCGCCGACGGTGAAGGACGCGGAGAGCTCCGCGGCGCTGCTGGCGAGCGTCCTCGACATGCCGATCGAGGTGGTGCGTGCCAAGCTCACCAGCCATAGCCAATGGCTGTGGATCAAGCGCCGGATCGACGACCAGATGGCGGAGCGGGTCCGCGCCCTCGCGCTTCCCGGCGTCGGGATGCTCGCCGAGCCGCAGCGCAGCTACCCGGTGGTGGGCGTCGCGGCGGGCACCACGATCGCCGCCCAGGTGCTCGGCTACGTCGACGCCAACGGGTCCGGCCGGTACGGCGTGGAGCAGTCGGAGGATGCCCTGCTGGCGGGACAGCCGGGGCTCGTCGACGCCCAGCAGGACGTCACCGGGCGGCGGATCGCCGACTCGGTCGCCCAGCTCAGGCCCCCGGTCAACGGGGCAAACCTGACGCTCACCATCGACGCCGGCGTGCAGCACCTGCTCGAGGCGACGATGCTCGAGACGTTCAAGCGCAACCGCGCCGAGGGGGTGACCGGCCTGGTGATGAACGTAAAGACCGGTGCGATCGTGGCCATGGCCAGCTTCCCCTCGTTCGACGCCAACCGGTACGCCAACACCGACCCGCAGCGGTTCTCCAACCCTGCGGTCAGCCGCCAGTACGAGCCCGGCTCGGTGATGAAGGCATTCACGGTATCGGCTGCCCTCGACGCCGGGGCGGTCTCCACCACCCAGACCTTCGTCGACAACAACAACCTGCAGGTGGGCGGGGTGCGAATCCAGAACGCCGACCGCTACTGGTTCCCGTGGGGCCATGGTCCGATCACGGCGGCGCAGGTGCTGCAGCTGTCGAACAACGTGGGAGCCGCAAAGATCGGGCTGACGCTGGGCGGCGACAGGTTGTACGAAGCGTTCCGTCGCTTCGGCTTCGGGTCACCGACCGGGATCGAGCTGGCGGGGGAGGCCGCGGGGCAGGTCTGGGATCCCAGAAGCCCCGACGCGTCGGGCAACCTGACCACCGCGCAGAACTCATTTGGGCAGGGGATCAGCGTCACGGCGGTGCAGCTCGCGGCGGGGTATGCGGCGATCGCCAACGGCGGGACGATGGTGACGCCCCATGTAATCGCCGGGTGGTCCATGCCGGACGGGTCCTATCACCGCAATGACCTCAAGGCCGGCGAGCGGATCATGCGCGAGCAGACGGCGCGGACGGTCCTCGGGCTGCTCACCGACTCGGTGGACAAGGGGATCGCCAAGGGCGGTTCGCTGGCCGGTTACTCCGTGGCGGGCAAGACCGGCACCGCCGAGATCGCAGGCCCGGTGCAGGTCAGAGGAGCCGACGGGAAGCTCACCACCGTGTACCGTTACATCCCACGCTGGATCGACTCCAGCTTCATCGGCGTCACGCCGGCCGGCGATCCGCAGCTCGTGACCCTGATCCTGATCCACAAGCCGGCGGTCTGGGGCCTCTACCAGATGGCTGAGCGGCCCGAGGCGGTGTTCAGAACCTTCGCGCCGCAGATGCTCGACTACCTCGCCATCCCACCCGACCGCCCGACCGGTCCGGTCGCCAGCCGGTGAGGCTGCTAGACTCCCGCCCAGCATCCGCAGGTAGCCTTGTGCCTCCGCCGATCCGCCTCGACGACCTGATCGCCGCCACCGGCGGCCACCTGCTCGGGGCTACCGACGTCACTTCCTTCCGATCCGGCGCGGTCGATTCGCGGCGTGCCACGCCCGGCTCGTGCTTCTTTGCGCTGCGCGGCGAGCAGACCGATGGACACCGCTTCGTGCCGGAGGCGCTGGCCGCCGGCGCGACCGTTGCCGTCGTCGAGAAGCCGCTCCGCGCTGCCTCGCCGGCGGTGGCGATCGTTCAGGTGCCCGACTCGCTCCGGGCGCTGCAGGATCTCGCCGCATGGCGACGTTCCGGTTCGTCGGTCCGCGTCGTGGGCATCACCGGCTCGACCGGAAAGACGATCGCCAAGGAGATCGTGGCCGACGTCCTGGGCCGCACGCTCTCCGTCCTGCGCAACGAGGGCAACCTGAACAGCGAGACCGGCCTTCCGCTGACCCTGCTCCGCCTCGAGCCGCACCACGAGGTCGCGGTCCTGGAGATGAGCATGTACACGCTCAACGAGATCGCGCGGCTGGCGGAGATCGCCATTCCGGAGGTCGGCGTGGTGCTCGCCGTGCATCCCACCCATCTCGAGCGCGCCGGCAGCATCGAGCGCATCGCGCAGGCCAAGGCGGAGCTGCCGGCCGCGCTGCCGGCCGACGGCCTGGCCGTGCTGAATGCCGACGACGAACGCGTGGCCGCGATGCGGGAAGTGACACGGGCCACGGTCCGCACCTTTGGCCTTGGCCACGCCGCGGACGTGCGCGCCACCGACGTGAAGCCGATGGGCCTGCGCGGCACGGCGTTCACGCTTCGCGCGCCCTGGGCGGAGCGCCGGTTGCTGAGCGCCATGCCGGGGCGCCACCTCGTGCCGCACGCGCTGGCCGCCATCGCCGTTGCGGAGCGCTTCGCCGTCCCGCTCGACGAGGTCGAGGCGGCGCTGGCGGTGGGAAGCCGCGCGGCGCACCGCATGGCGGTCGTGGAAGCGGGGAGCGGTGCCACCATCGTCGACGACGCCTACAACGCATCGCCGGTCTCGGTCGCGGCGGCACTGCGCTTCCTGGCCGAGACGCCGATCCCCGCCGGCCGGCGACGGCTGGCTGTGCTCGGCGACATGCTGGAGCTGGGCCCCGACGAGGAGGGACTCCACCGCGAGGTGGGCGAGCTCGCCGCACGGACCGTCAGCGGCCTGGTCGCCGTCGGCCCGCGCGCGCGCTGGATTGCAGAGGCGGCACAGGCGGCAGGCTTGCGCCGTGTCGGTACCGCGGACGATGCCCTCGACGCGGTCGCCATGGTGGAGCGCACCCTGGCCCCGTCCGTGGGCGACCTGCTGCTGGTCAAAGCCTCGCGCGGCATTGGGCTCGAGCGGTTGGTCGATGCGCTCACCGACCGAGGATCGGCGAGCCCGGCAGCCCCGGCCGACGCCATCGGTCAGGCCCGATGCTGACCATCCTGCTGGCGCTGATCCTGGCCTTTGGCGGCGTGGTCCTGCTCGGACCGCTGTACATCTCGCTGCTCCAGCGCCTCGGCTACGGCAAGCAGATCCGGATCGACGGGCCGCAAGGACACTTCAGCAAGGCGGGCACCCCGACGATGGGCGGGATGCTGCTGATCGTGGTGGTCATGTTCCTGGCGATGGCGATGCGCATCGAGGACGTCTCGACCCTGACCCCGATGCTGGTGCTCGTCGGCGTCGGGATCCTGGGCGCCATCGACGACTTCGTGAACTCGCAGACCGGTATCGGCGTTCGCGGCCGCTTCAAGCTGATCTGGCAGACCGCCGTCGCCCTGCTGGCGGCGTTCTACATCCAGCGCCATTTCGACGTGAAGGCCTTTTACGTGCCGCTCATCGGGCGGGTCGACGTGCCGCCGATCCTGGTGGTGCTGGTCGTGGCCTTCGTGATCGTCGGTGCCAGCAACGCGGTGAACCTGACCGATGGGCTCGACGGGCTCGCCGCGGGGGTCCTGATCTTCAGCTTCGTGGCCTACCTGCTGATCGCGCTGGCCTTCGTGCCCGGACTCAAGGAGAGCCGGCCCAACCTGGCGGTCTTCTGCGCGTTGATCATCGGCGCGCTGATGGGCTTCCTGTGGTTCAACGTCCATCCCGCGCAGCTGTTCATGGGCGACTCGGGGGCGCTGGCGCTGGGGGCCACGCTGGCGGTGGTGGCCACCATCACCGGCCAGCTCGTGCTGCTGGGCGTGATCGGGGTCGTCTTCGTGGCGGTCACCCTCTCGGTGATCCTCCAGGTCGGCTCCTACCGCCTGCGCGGGAAGCGGATCTTCCGCATGGCGCCGCTGCAGCACCACCTCGAGCTGATCGGGTGGGCAGAGGAGAAGATCACCGTCCGCTTCTGGATCGTCAGCGCCCTGGCCGGGCTGCTCGGCCTCAGCCTCTTCCTGGCCAGCGTGAAGGGGCTCTAGGCGCACCGATGATGACCGAGGCAGCGCAGATCACCACCCGCGGCGACCTGGCCGGAAGGCAGGTGCTGGTGGTGGGACTGGCACGCTCGGGAATCGCGGTTGCGCGGTTCGCGGCGGACGCCGGCGCGCGCGTCACCGTCTACGATCGACGCACCGCCGCGGAGCTGGCGGATGCGGTCACCGCGCTGGCGGACAGGCCGCTCCGCCTGGCGCTCGGCGTGGCGCCGGATGCGGCGACGGCCCTCGTCAACTCGGCGCAGCTGATCGTCACCAGCCCGTCGATCTCGACGCGCTTTCCGACCACCGAGCCGTGGCTGCGCGAGGCGCTTGGCGCCGCCGAGTCGCGCGGCATCCCGGTGGTCAGCGAGGTCGACCTCTTCCTGCGTCTGACCAGGGCACGGGTGCTGGGGGTGACCGGCACCAAGGGCAAGACGACCACCACCGCCCTGCTCGGCGCGATGCTCACCGCGGGCGGGTTGCCCCACGAGGTGGGCGGCAACATCGGCCGGCCGCTGGTCGAGCTGGCAGACGCGCTGGGTCCCGATGACTGGGCCGTGCTCGAGCTCTCGGAGCTGCAGCTGCCGACGATCTCCCGCGGGGCCGACCTGAGCGTGTACACCAACATCCTCGCCGACCATCTCGATCGGCACGGCAGCGTCGAGGCATACCGCGCCGCCAAGATGCGGCTCGCGGAGCTCGCGCGCGGGCCCGTGGTGCTCAACATCGACGATCCCGTCAGCCGGGAGCTCGGCGCTCGCCTCGCTCCAGGCACGGCGCGCTGGTACGGCCTGGCCGAGGGTGAGGCAAGCGTTCGCAACGGCACGCTGCTCCTCGCCGGCGCGACGCTGCTGCCCGTCGACGCGGTGCCGCTGCCGGGCGCGCACATGCTCCGCAACGTGCTGGCCGCGGCGCTCGGTGCGCACCTGGCGGGGGTGCCTCACGCGGCGATCGCCGATGCGATCCGCTCCTTTCCCGGCGTCCCACATCGGCTCGAGACGCTGGGAAGCATTGGTGGCGTGCGGTACGTGAACGACTCGCAGGCGACGATCCCCCTAGCCACGCTCGCCGCGCTCGATGCATTCGGGACTGCTCCCGTGGTGCTGATCGCCGGCGGCCGCGGCAAAGGGCTCGACTATCGTCAGCTCGCCGAAGCGATCGTCCGCTCATGCCGGGCCGCGGTACTGATCGGGGAGACGGCGCCCGAGCTGGAGCGTCTGATCGCGGGCCGCATCCCGGCGCCGCGCGCAGCGGCGATGCCCGACGCGGTCGCCACCGCGCGGGCCGCCGCCCTCCCCGGCGACGTCGTGCTGCTCTCTCCGGCGGCAGCCAGCTTCGACATGTTCCGCGACTATGCCGCCCGCGGCGACGCCTTTCGGGCCGCCGTCGGCCGCCTCGCTGCGACGGCCGGAGT
>JALYXZ010000176.1 GCA_030946825.1 Chloroflexota bacterium
GGTCCTCGCGGACCAGCGGCTCGGATCGCTCCCACGGACGCGCCCCGGCGGGGGCGCGCTCGCCGGGAGGCGGGTCGACCACGTTGTCGACGCGCGCCTCCGAGACAGCAGCCTCTCGCCGTGCGAGACGATCTTCGGGCTCCGGAACGAACGGCTCGGCCACCGGAGCGTCACTCGGGCCGGCGCCGCGACGGAACGGCGTGTCGCCCGGGCGCCGCGATCGGATGCGATCCTGCAATTCCTGGCGGTCCATCCCGCGCGGACGCGAAATGGCGGCCGATGGGAGGGGCGCGCCGCACTGCGTGCAGAACGCGGCAAGCGCGGTGGCACGGCCGCAGGTCGGGCAGCGCGTCTGTCCGGGCTTCGGCGTCGACATCACGGCGCATTCTGCGCCGCGGGACGCTTTGCTGCATCGCTGCCCGGGCATCTGCCGGGCGTCGGGGTCCGGGCATCGCGGCGCCGCGGCGCGGGCCAGCCGCGCCCAGGCGCGGTCAGGCGCCCGGCCGCTTCCACTCGCTGCCGTCGGCGAAGCGCTCCCGCTTCCAGACCGGCAGCCGCTCCTTGATCGCCTCGATCACGAAGCGATTCGCCTCGTACGCCTCGGCCCGATGCCTTGCGGCGGTCACGATCGCAACCGCGGCGTCGCCGATCGGCACGGTCCCGATCCGGTGGACGACAGCCACGTCCGTCTCCGGCCACCGCTCCCCAACCCCCGCGACGATCTCGGCCAGGACCCGCTCCGCCATCTCGGGATATGCCTCGTATTCCAGCTCGACCACCAACCGGCCGTCGTCGGCGATCTCGCGGGCACGCCCAACGAAGGTCACCACCGCCCCGTGCCGCCCGCCTCCGACCTGCGCCTCGAGCGCCGCCACGTCGATCGGTCGATCGGTGAGGAGCGCGTCGCTGCCGCCGGACACGGGGGGCAGGAATGCGACCTGGTCACCGTCGGTCAGCGGCGTCTCCCAGCGCGCCAAGGCGGCGTTGCGGGCGGCGAGCACGTACCGACGATGCGGCTCCAGTCCGGGGTGCATGCGCGCCAGCGCATCCCACGCATCATCGAGGGTCGCGCCAGGTTGCAGCTCGAGTTCGGTGCACGCGGCGGACACCTCCCGGAGCGATGCGAAGCATCGGGCTTGGACGCGCATCGGTCAGACCGGAACCCCGGTCAGGTAGCTGAGTGACGCGCCGGCGATGCAGCCGGCCATCACCAGCGCCAGACCGATGTACAGCAGGCCGGTGCTCGCCTGCAGCGAGGCGGCGCGGGTCGCAAGCATGGCCAGCACCACGGTCGCGATGGGCAGCAGCGTGCCGGCCACCAGCCGCAGCCAGACCAGCCAACCGATGCCGCTGCCCACCGGTGTCGGGCCAACGGTGAGCTGTGCGATGCCGAACGCGAGCGCCTGGGCACCCAGGCCGACGATCGCCACCCCGATCAGCCGTCGCAGCGGGAGCGGGGACAGCCGCGGGGTGACGAGATACCAGTGCCCGAGCAGCATGGCAGCCGTCACCGAGCCGAGCACCACGCTCGCCAGTGTCAGCTGGAGCGCAAACAGCGGCGCGCTGCGGGTCCCTCCGGCGACCGCCAGGGACAGGAGTGACCCCAGGCCGATGGCACCGCCCAGCAGCGCCAACCCGGAACGCGGCGCGCGGAGCACGGAGCCGAGCAGGTAGGCGGCCGCCGAGGCGACGCTCCCGATCACCAGCCAGCGGCGGACCCCAGCGGTGGCATCGGCGACCGTTCCGGCCGGCAGGTTCAGCTCGCTCAGCAACAGGATCGCGGCGAGCGCAGCCGCGAAGCAGGCCATGAACAGCCGATAGCCGCGGGTCGTGCCGCCCAGCAGCTCGGTGGCACCCACGGCCAGCAGCGTCCCCGAGGCGAGGCTGGCCCAGAAGATCCAGTTGACGAAGGGGAGCGCCTCGATTCGCACGGCTGGCGAGTATACCGACGCACCCTCAGCGCCCCGGCAGCAGCGAGCCGGTCAGTCCGATCTCCACGTATCCGCCATTGACCCTGGTCGGGAAGGTCTCCACCGGATCGGTCGCCGGCGGGACGGTGGCGACGCCGGTGCGCACGTCGAAACAGCCGCCGTGCCAAGCGCACACCAGGTAGCCGTCCCGGGCGTCGAAGCCAGCCTCTGTGAGCGGGAAGTCGCGGTGGCTGCAGTTGTTCTGGACCGCGAAGAACGCGCCGCGGTGGCGGACCAGGACCAGCGGCGTGCCGTCGATCTCGACCGGGATCAGCTCGCCGTCGCGCAGCTCCTCGACCGGGATGACCCGCACGAACCGGGTCGCGGCCGCCGTCATCGGCTCGGTCAGAGTGGACGGGCGAAGGCGAGCAGGCGCGGCTCGGTCATGTCCTCGATCGACCAGCGCAGCCCCTCGCGTCCCAGCCCCGAGTCCTTCACCCCGCCGTACGGCATCGGGTCGATGCGCCAGGTGGGGACGTCGTTGACGATCACCCCGC
Organism: Chloroflexota bacterium; assembly: GCA_030946825.1. Taxonomy (GTDB): domain Bacteria; phylum Chloroflexota; class Limnocylindria; order QHBO01; family QHBO01; genus QHBO01. The sequence continues at coordinate 2,468 of JALYXZ010000176.1, forward strand.
CGACCTCGAGCTCGTCGTGGGCGGTCAGCGTCCGCTCCAGGTCACCGGTGAAGACGCCGCACTGCAGCCCGAACTGGCTGTCGTTGATCTGGGCGATGGCATCCGCGAACGAGTCGACCGCGAAGAGGTTGACGACCGGCGCGAACACCTCCTCGCCGCAGACCCGCGCGTCGCGTGGCACGTCGACGAGGACCGTGGCCGGGTAGAAGAGGTCGCGCGGCTCGCCCCCCACCAGGGCGCGCGCGCCGGCGTCGAGCGCCTCCTGCACCCACTCATCGGTGCGCGCCACCGCCTTGCGGTCGACCATCGGTCCGAGGTCCGTGGCCGGGTCGAGCGGATCCCCGACCTTGACCTCGCGGACCTTCTCCACGAACCGGCCCGTGAACTCCTCGTACACGCCGCGCACGACGTAGATGCGCTGGACGCTGATGCACACCTGGCCGGCGTAGGCGAACGAGCCGAAGACCAGCCGCGCCACCGCCCAGTCGAGGTCCGCCGTCTCGTCGACGATCGCGCCGGCGTTGCCGCCCAGTTCGAGCACGACCTTCTTCTTGCCCGCCTCGGCCTTCATCTTCCAGCCGACCGATGGGCTGCCGGTGAAGCTCAGCAGCTTGAACCGATCGTCGGACACCATCCGGTCGCCGGTCGGCCGGTCCATGGGCAGGATGCTCACCGCGCCCCGTGGCAGGCTCGTCTCACCGATGTAGCCGGCGACGCGCAGCATCACCAGCGGATCCTTGCTCGGCGGCTT
>JALYXZ010000190.1 GCA_030946825.1 Chloroflexota bacterium
CGCCTTCAGCGACGACGATTGGCTGTTCGAGGTCAAGTGGGACGGCTATCGAGTCGAAGCCGTCGTCCACCACGGGGTCGCGCGGCTGTGGACGCGCAACCACAACGACGCCGGGCTGTACTTCCCGGACCTGGTGGGGGAGGCGAGCTGGCTGGCCGGCCGCGACGCGGTGGTCGATGGAGAGGTCGTCGCCCTCGACCGCGATGGCAACCCGCACTTCTCACTGCTCCAGGAGCGGACCGGAATCCGCGGCCTCGGGCTCGCCGACAAACACGCACCCAGCGGAACGCGGCTGTCGCCGGAGGAGGTGCGGGCCATTCCCCTGGTGTACGAGGTTTTCGACCTTTTGTACCTCGACGGGCGCTCGCTCCTCAGCGTGCCGCTCGAGCAGCGCAAGCGTCTGCTGCAGAGCGTGATCCGCGAGCATCCGATGGTGCGCTACGCGTCGCACGTGGTCGGAGACGGGCTCGCCTTCCTCGATGCGGCGCGGCAGCGGGGCTTAGAGGGCGTGGTCGCCAAGCATCGATCGAGCCGCTACGAGCCGGGCAGGCGGTCCAGGCAATGGCTCAAACTGAAGCTGCGACGTGAGCAGGAGCTGGTCGTCGCGGGTTGGCTGCCGGGGCAGGGCAGCCACAAGGACCTCGGCTCGCTGATCGTGGCCGTTCATCAGGGTGGCCGTCTGCGGCACGCTGGCCAGGTGGGGAGCGGCATCGATGCCCGCATGCGCCGCCGTCTGCTCGATACTTTCGCCACGATCCGACGCGATACGTCTCCGCTCGAGCCTGCTCCCCGGCTGCGAGAGGCGCGGTGGGTTGAGCCCCGGGTCGTGATTCGCGCCGAGTTCGCGGAATGGACCAGCGACGGCCTCCTGCGCCAGGCCGCGTTCAAGGGACTCGAGCTTGACCGCGATCCGGCCACGGTCCACCGCGAGCTGGCCGTGCCGACCGCGCGCGCGACCGCAACCGCCGCGCGGGAGATGGCACGCGCGGGGCGGGAGGCGGCACGCGCCGGGCGGCGAGCAGAATCCCGAGCCGTCGACCGGCGGAGTGTCGCATCACCACCCGATGCCACCACGGCGCTCGAGCTCGAGGCCCTCGCCGAGCTGCCCGCCGAGGGCCTCTGGACGGTCGGCGGCCAGCAGGTCAGGCTGACGAACCTGGACAAGGTGCTCTTTCCGCCGGACATCGAGGCGGGCCAGCCGCCGGTCACAAAGCGAGACCTGATCGGGTATTACGTCTCGATGGCCCCGGTGCTCCTCGGTTACCTGGCCGGGCGGGCGGTCAACCTGCATCGCTATCCGGACGGCATCGGCGTCGGCCACGGCTTCTGGCAGAAGGACGTCCCGGGCCACGCGCCGCCATGGGTCGGACGCTGGAAGTACACCGGCCACGAGGGGACGAAGGACTACGTGGTCGTTGACAGCGCGGCGACCCTCGCATGGCTTGCCCAGGAGGCGGCGATCGAGATTCACCCGTGGACGTCGCGAACCGAGGCGCCGGATCGCCCGAGCTATGCGCTGATCGACATCGATCCAGGACAGCGCTCCAGCTGGGAGGACGTCCTGCTGCTGGCGCGCCTGTATCGGACCGCCCTGGCTCACCTCGACGTGCGCGGCCTGCCCAAGACCACCGGGCAGCGCGGGATCCAAGTCTGGATACCGATCGAGCCGATCTACACCTTCGCGCAGACGCGCGATTGGGTGGAGCGCATCTCGCGCGCCGTAGGGGCCTCAGCACCCGACCTCGTCAGCTGGGAATGGTCCAAGCAGGGACGCGGCGGCAGGGCGAGACTCGACTACACGCAGAACGCGGTCAACAAGACGCTCGTCGGCCCGTACGTCGTTCGACCGGCGCCCGGCGCACCGGTGTCGATGCCGATCCGCTGGGATGAGCTGGAAGATCCGCTGCTGCGACCGAACAGATGGAACATCGCCAGCGCCGGCGCACGTCTGGCCGAGGTGGGCGACCTCTTCGCCGAGGCGCTCAGCGTGCGCCAGGAGCTGCCGTCGCTCTGACGCTTCTCTGGTAGGTGGCGGGCACACGGAACCGGGACAGCTGCGCCGCCCCGGTTCCATCCTTTGCGAGGTGGCGCGGGCCTAGTGGGGCCAGCCGTTGCCGTTCGTGACGCCGAGGACCGCCGAAGCAAGGCTGAGTGCCGCGAGCGTGGCGAGCGACCCGGCGAGCACCATGGCGCGTGCGATGCGCGTGAGGCTCATGAGGTTCTCCCTTGTGACGCTCGGCCGCTTGGCCGAGACCGCGGCCTACGATCGGGGCGGAAGGCCCATCGGCCAATGACCCGTGGGTACTGGACCGCCGGGGGTCTCAGGTACCTTGGTTCGTGCACCACGCGTCAACTGGGGCTTGCCACGAGGTGTAGACTGCCCGCGATGCCACGCACACGGACAGTCGCGCGCGCCACGGAGCAGGACGCCGAACTCGCGCGACGCATCGGGTTGCGCATCCGTGAGGCGCGGCAGCGCGCCGGACTGACACAGCAGCAGCTGGCCGCCACCCGCTACACGAAGGCCTACATCAGCGCCCTGGAGACCGGCATCGCGCGGCCGTCGATGGTTGCGCTCAACTTCCTCGCGGAGCGGCTCGGCCTGCCGGCGAGCCATTTCCTGGGAGAGCAGAACCCGCTGTGGCGTCGCCTCGAGGTCGACATGCGGCTCGCATCCGGTGACTGGGAAGCCGCAATCGACGGCTACACGACGCTACTGGAGCAGCCACTCGACGATCAGGCCCGCGCGGAGTCGCTCCGCGGCCTCGCGGAGGGCTACTGCCGAATGGATCGCGGGCGCGACGCAGTGGGACCTGCCGCCGAGGCCGCGCGCTTGTTCGACGCGCTGCATCGCGAAGCGGACGCAGCCCTCGCCCGCTACTGGTTCGGCTACGGCCTGTACCTCTCCGACAACGAGGCGGAGGCCAGGAACGTGATCGCAGCGCTGCTGGAGCGGGTCCGCGGCGGCCTGCGGGTCGAGCCTGACTTCGAGATGCGACTGCTGATGGCGCTGTCGGCGATCGAGTCCCGGGTGGGCGAGCATACGCGCTCGCTGGGCTATCTCGAGGCGGCCCGGGGATATGCCGACCAGCTCGATGCCCGGGCGCGTGCCACGTTCCTGTTCGGTCTTGCCATCAGCTATCGAGAGACGGGCGACGTCGAGGCGGCGATTCGAACCGGACTGCAGGCCCTGTCACTGTATCGGGCCGCTGGAGCAGTGGCCGAGGCGGCATCCATCGAGAATGATCTTGCGCTCGCCTACCTCGCCTCGGGCAACCTCGCCAGGGCAGCCGAGCTGGTGGCAGACGCCCACCGCCAGGCGGTAAAGATGGGCGATGACCGATTTCTTTCCGCAGTCCTAGAGACGGAGGCTCGCGTCGCGCTCGCCGGGGGGAGGCGTGACGAGGCCCGGGAGTTCGCGGGTCGCTCTGCCCAGCTGGCGCATGCAACGGGTAACAGGCTCGCCGAGTTGGCCGCGACCCTGACCGATGCCCGCGCGGTGCGCGAGGCCGGCTCGGCACCTGAGGCGGAGGAGCGCTATGCCCAGGCGGCAGCCCTGGCCCGGGATGGAGCGTCTCCGGCCCGTATCCGCGAGGTCCTGCGCGAGTGGGCCGACCTGCGCGCGGCGTCGGGTGATCATCGCGGTGCCTACGAGCTCACCAGCGAGGCACTATCGGTCAACTGAGAGTTGACATCGCCGCTCGGGGAGCGCTACGGTGATGCACCGACGCTTGGCACGGGCACGGCTCGTCGGAGCATTGCGGGGGACGAGGGATCGGAGAATGGGCACATCTCCGGTCCCTCAGTACGTCCGTTAGCATGGCCGCATGACGCGGCGCCTCTTCGTCTTCGATGACCCTGACCGCTTCGTCGCCGGCGCGGTCGGGGATCCGGGTCAGCGAACTTTCTACCTGCAGGCCCGCAAGGGCGGTGCGCTGGTGAGCGTCAGCCTGGAGAAGGTCCAGGTGGCCGCACTTGCCGAGCGCCTCGCCGAGCTGCTGGAGAGGATCGGCGACGACGAGCTGTCGGTCACCGCAGCTTCGACCGATGATGCCCCGCTGCCGGAGCCGCTGGAGGAGCCGCTGGAGGAGCCGTTGGAGGAGCCGTTGGAGGAGCCGTTGGTCGAGCTCTTCCGGGTCGGGCCGATGGCGGTTGCGTGGGAGCCCGAGAGCGCCCGGATCATGGTTGAGGCGCAGCCACTGAGCGACGACGGTGAGTACGCCGCCGTCAGTGATGACGCCGATGACGGGCCGGACCTCGTGCGTGTGCGCGTCGCTCCGGAACGGGCGCGCGCGTTTATCCGTCGCGCCGGTACGCTCATCGCCTCGGGGCGGCCCGCGTGCCCATTCTGCGGCCAACCGCTCGAGCCGCAGGGCCACTTCTGCAGCCGGATGAACGGCCATCTCAACTGAGCCCCAGGGGGATGGGCGGCTCGATCCGCCTCTGCGCGTCGACTGGCTGCCGACTGGCGATCTCGGCGAGCCGCCATCCGGCCGGCTGGGGATGACCTTTCTGCCCGGAAAGCACGGCCCATCGGTGAGGTACCCGGGCCTCGTTTACCGCGGCGACCTGCGCGCCGATCTCGCATCGCTGATCGGCGAAGGCGTGCGCCGCCTGATCCTGCTGGTCGAGGACGCGGAGCTCGCGCGGTGGGGAGACCCTGCGACCGTGCGCACGGCGGACGCGCTCGGCCTGGAGGTGGTTCGCCGACCGATGCCCGACGGCGCTCCGCCGCGGAGCGTGGAGGAGATGGACGAGATCGTCGAGCTGATCCGACAGGGGCGATCAACCGGTGACGTGGCGGTCGCCTGCATGGGCGGCGTCGGACGGACCGGCACGGTGTGCGCCGGAGCCCTGATCGCGGCGGGCCTGTCGGCAGATGGGGCGGTGGCGGCGGTGCGTCGGGCGCGCCACCCCGAGGCCGTCGAGACGGCGGCCCAGCGGGCCTTCCTGGATGAGTACGCCATCCATCGCCTGCAAGGGGCCGCAGCCTCGGCAGCCAGGGAGCGGTAGCTCAGCGGGCGGAACGCCCCGGTGCGCGTCGAGCAGCGAAAACGATCATCCTTCCTCGGCGTGGCAGTGTGCCCGGTCGGCCCGTCATTGGGATACGTCCGGTGCGAGCTGGGGCTCGCCGGTGGCTTCCAGCATCGCGGCAATCTCGCGTGCGTTCGTGGTCCCGTAGTTCGCGTAACAGTTGTTCATGAGCACGTGCACGTCCGCAGCCCGCGTGGCGGCCTCGCGAATCCGGGGCACCCATTCGCCGAGCTCATCGCGAGAGTAGAGGTACCGGAAGCGCTCGACGACCGGGATGCCCTTGGCTTCCCACGTTTCGGTGCGTCGTCCGTGGAACCGCACAACGGCCAGCTGCGGCGAGGTGACCGCCACCGTCGGCGGGAGTGACGACTTCATTCCCGGCGGTGCGTCGACCATCACAAAGGGAATCCGGTGCGACTCCAGGAAGCTCAGGGTACGCTCGCCATTGCGCTCGTTGAGCCAGCTGGCATTCCGAAACTCGACCGCGACCGGGATGTCGGTTCCAATCCGCTCGCGCGCCTCGCGAA
>JALYXZ010000203.1 GCA_030946825.1 Chloroflexota bacterium
GGACCAGGATCAGCGTCACGCCCCAGGCGAGGTTGGCAGGCACCAGCCGGAACGAGTTGAGATACAGGCCCCTGGCCGCGTTGCGGATCCTGGCAAGCACCCCGGCCTGCGGCGGCACAACACGGCCGGGCCCGTCGGCCGCGCCCCTGCGCGACGATCCGCTGGGCCACAGCTGATCGGAATGCGCCGGGCGATCGGCACGATCGGCAGGGTCGGGTGGCGGTGGGGCGGCGGGCGTGACGGACCTCCTGCGGTTCGACGGGCGATCAGTATTGCCCTTCCGCGGCGATGGCGCTCTTCCGGTCACCTACAATCGACCGCCGATGCACGACGAGGCGCGCAGGCCACTGCGCTGGTGGGAAGGCGCCGTCATCTACCAGGTCTACCCGCGCAGCTTCCGCGACGCCAATCGCGACGGGATCGGCGACCTGGCAGGCATCGTCGAGCGCCTCGACCACCTGCGTGGGGCGCCCGGCGCGCTCGGCGTCGACGCGATCTGGCTCTCCCCCATCTTCCCCAGCCCGCTCCATGACTTCGGGTACGACATCAGCGACTACACCGGCGTGGCCGCGGAATTCGGGACCCTGGAGGACCTGGACGCGCTGGTCGCGGCCGCCCATCGGCGCGGCCTGCGGGTCCTGCTCGACCTGGTGCCGTGCCACACCTCCGTCGAGCACCCATGGTTCGTCGAGAGCCGCTCATCGAAACACAACGCGCGCCGGGACTGGTTCACCTGGCAGGATCCGGCCCCCGATGGCGGGCCACCGAACAACTGGGTGGCAAACTTCGGAGGCTCGTCCTGGACCTGGGACCCGGCGACCGGCCAGTACTACCTCCACTCCTTCTATCCCGAGCAGCCGGATCTCAACTGGCGCAACCCCGCCGTGGCCGATGCGATCCAGGACGCGATGCGTTTCTGGCTGGAGCGTGGCATCGATGGCTTCCGGGTTGACGCCATCGCGCACGCCATCAAGGACACGCACATTCGCGATAACCCACCGGCTGGCCCGCATCGGACGATCTTTGGTGAGGATCCCAGCGGCCAGGAGCGGCTGTGGAACGTGAACCGCCCCGAGGTGCACGACGTGGTGCGCGGCCTGCGCCGCGTCGCGGACGCCTACCCGGACCGGCTGCTGGTCGGCGAGGTCTACGGGCCTGTCGAGAACCTGGCCGGCTACCTGGGCCGCGGTGCCGGCGACGAGTTCCAGCTCGCTTTCGACTTCGAGCTGCTGCTCGCCCCATGGCAGATCGCCGACTTTCGGCTCGCGATCGAGCGCGCGGAGGCGCTCCACCCCGAGGGGACGTGGCCCACCTACGCGCTCAGCAACCACGACAACCCGCGACACGCGACACGCTACGGTGCGGAACGCGCCGCGCTCGCCGCCTTCATCCTGCTCACCCTGCGTGGCGTTGCGGTGCTGTACGCCGGCGAGGAGATCGGGATGACCGATGCCACCGCGCTGCCGGGGCGGCCCCACGACCGGGCGGGGCGCGATGCCCAGCGGACGCCGATGCAGTGGACCGCCGAGCCGGGAGGCGGCTTCAGCAGCGGCCAGCCGTGGCTGCCGCTCACCGACCCGCAGCGAGTGAACGTTGCCGACCAGCAGGCTGATCCATCGTCGCTGCTGTCGCTGTACCGATCCCTGATCGCGCTGCGACGCGATCGCCCGGCGGTCCGCGCCGGGCTGCATCGGTCCCTCTTCGGCGTCGGCGAGCAGGTCCTGGCCTGGACCCGCGAGCTGGATGGCGACCGAGTGCTGGTGGTCGCCAACATGGGCAGCCGGACAGAGCGGCTTCGCCTCCCGGGGCTCGGCGATCGCGGCGAGGTGCTGCTCGCCACCGGAGGACGCCGCGGGGGCGTTCAGCTCGCCGACCTCCGCCTCGCGCCGCTGGAAGGGCTCGTGATCCAGCTGTGAAGTTGCCTCCGCACGCGTTCGAATGCTGTTCTAATACCCGCCGATGACCCGACGACCTGGCGACCGGCCGGACGACCCAGATCGGCCGCGCGTCGATCCGCACCTCGAGGTTCGCGAGCGCCGGCGCGGCCGCCGTCCGGGCGACGCCTACGTGCGGATCGTTCGCCCCTTCGAGGAGGAGTTCGAGCGCGGGGAGCAGGGCCGCCTGGTGGCCATGGAGCGGACGCTCCTCGACGCGACCGGCTGGAGCGCACGGCTGCGTGCGCTGCGCACGCTCCTGATCGGGCGTCCGATCAGCTCGCAGCACGAGCAGCACGAGCGACTGACCAAGCTCAAGGCGCTCGCCATCTTCAGCTCCGACAACATCAGCTCGTCCGCCTACGCGACCGAGGAGATGATGCGGATCCTGGTCATCGCCGGGCTCGGCGCGTTCAGCCTGACGATGCCGATCACGATCACGATCGTGGTCATCCTGGCGATCGTGGCCACCAGCTACCGCCAGACGATCAAGGCCTATCCGGACGGCGCCTCGAGCTACATCGTCGCCAGCGACAACCTGGGCAGGCTGGCGGGCCTCGTCGCCGCCGCGGCGCTGCTGATCGACTACACCCTGACCGTCGCCGTCTCGGTCTCGGCGGGCGTCGCGGCCATCACCTCCATCGTTCCGGGCCTCCTCCCCGAGCGCGTGGAGATCGCAGTGGGAATCGTCGTGCTGCTGATGCTCGGCAACCTGCGCGGCATCCGCGAGTCGGGCTCGATCTTCATGACCCCGACCTACCTGTACATCGCGGCGGTGGGCGGCATGCTCCTGATCGGGCTCTACCAGCAGTACCTCGCCGGAGGGATCGCGCACTTCACTCCCCCGCCGGACTGGGTTCGTGCCGAGACCGCCGGAGCTGCCGGCGGCCTCTCCATCTTTCTGATCCTGCGGGCATTCAGCTCCGGTGCTGCCGGCCTGACCGGCGTCGAGGCGGTGTCCGACGGCGTCCCCGCCTTCAAGAAGCCGGAGTGGAAGAACGCCCGCACCACGCTGGTCTGGCAGGCGACCATCTTCGGCGTCCTGTTCCTGGGGATCA
>JALYXZ010000119.1 GCA_030946825.1 Chloroflexota bacterium
CGAGCAGCGCCTCGCACAGGCGCGCCACGCCGTCGACCACGATCAGGTTGCCACGAACCAGCAGCGGTTCGCTGAGCGTCGAGCGGCGAGCCTCGGTGACGGACAGGCCCGGACCCATCCCGAGCGCGGGGCCGGAAACGCCCGATGATCCCGCGCCGCTGCACGCGGCGAGAAGCACGAGAAGAGCCAGAGCGGCAACCACTGGACGGGCCATGAGCGATTCTCCGATGAGGTTGGGGTTGCTGGTCGGACGCCGCAGGCCAGCCTGCGGTTCCAACCGGGTGCCAGTGGGTCCGCACGCGCGTCAGTCGGGCAGCACGCCCTCGATGCGCAGCAGGATGCGCTTGCGCTCCAGGCCACCGGTGTACCCGCCGAGTCCACCGCCAGCGTGCAGCACCCGATGGCACGGCACCACGATCGGAATCGGATTGGAGCCGAGCGCATTGCCCGCGGCGCGCGCGGCCCGTGGCGACCCGACCGCCTCGGCCAGGTGGCCATAGGTGGTCACCTGCCCGAACGGGATGGCGGCCGTGGCGTGGAGCACGCCGCGCGCGAAACCGCGCACCAGCGTCCAGTCGATCGGCACGCTGAATGACTGGAGTCGCCGGGTAAAGTAGGCATCCAGCTCGCGCCGAATGGCATCGGTCTGCTCCGGGGCGAGCAGGACGCGAGGGGATACGCGCGCCGCCACCTCGGCGACCACCTCGTCCAGCGGCTCGCCCTGGTACGCCACCCGGACGAGGCCCCGCGGCGTCACGAACACGGCGAGCGGTCCGAGCGGCGAGTCGGTCACCGCGTACGCGACGTCGACCAGGCCGGCCTGTGCTGCGCGGCGGCGGAAGCGCAGGACTCCCACGGACGGATCGCTCTCGGGCAACGCTGCGAGGCCGCGCTGCAGGTCGCCGTCGGTCATCGGTCCACCACCCGCCGCAGGCTGGCGAGGCCGTCGTGTACGCTGCGCCGCGCGGCCACCTCGGTGCAGCCGAGTCGCTCCCCGATCTGACGGTAAGCGAGGTCGAAGACGAAGCGGTGGACCACCGCCGCGCGCTGCCGGGGAGGCAATCCACGCACGGCGCGCCACAGCGTCTCATCGGTCGTCTGGTGCGGATCCACGGGCGAGTCGTGACCGTCGAGCGCAACGGTCGGCCGACGACGGCCGCGACGCACGGCATCGGTCGCCTTGCGCTGAGCGATGGTGAACAGCCATGCGCGCAGGTTCGACGCATCGGTCAGGTCCGGATAGGTTCGCAGGGCAGCCATCAACGTCTCCTGCAGGCAGTCATCCGCGTCGGGGATGCCGACCAGCGCGACAAGGAACCGATGCAGCTCAGCGGCATTCCTGTCGATGAGAGTCTGAAACGGAGGAAGCTGCACACCTGGTGAAACGCCGCGCCCCGCCGATCCGTGAGGGCGGCTCATTGCGCTGCGCGTCGGACCAGATCCTCGTAGACCGATGGGTTATCGCTATCGACCACGGGAAAGCCGACGCCATGCTCACCCTCCCAGTGGAATCCGGTGCCGGGGTAGTGGGCGTCGGTCCCGTCCGGCAGGAAGAGGTGTGGACTGCCTCGCACCTCATCGCCCGAGGCGACCTGCCAGTGCGCCATGAGCGTCGCACGCGCCCGGCCGTCGTCGAGCGCCGCCGCCAGGGCCGCCACGTCGACCTGCTGACATTCGTTGGCAACCTCCAGGATGACGTGCCGGAGGCTGATGCAGCGGCTCTCGGCGAAGAAGGCGCGCCGCAATGCACGGTCGAGCGCCTCAGACGCGGCCAGCCCCTGCTCCTTGGCGGCCTGCACCGCCTCCATCGGCAGCAGCGTGGTCACCGGCCAGCTGCCGGTTGCGGCCTGCCACACCTGCCAGCCCGCTCGGGGCGCCAAGGCCCCGCAGACCGGGACCTCGGCGGCGATCACCGAATACGGCGTCGGCTCGTTGTTGAACAGCTCGAGCGGGAAGGCACGGTGGTCGAACCGAACCTGTTCGCGCAGGCCGAGGCGGCGTCGGGCATCGTGCAGCCGATGAACCGCGACGTGTGCCCACGGACACTGCAGATCTGACCAGATCACGATCGTCCCGGGCGCCACGTCCATGTCGGCGATTCAGTCCAGGGTGAAGTAGTCGGTCCCGCTGTAGCGGCCGGTGCGCTCCTTGCGGATCTGCATCAGCACGTCGTTGAGCAGGGACGAGGCGCCGAACCGGAAGCGGTCCGGCGTCATCCACTCCGGGCCGAGCGTCTCGTACAGGACGGTGAGGTAGCTGATCGCCTCCTTGGCGGTGCGGATCCCGCCCGCCGGTTTCATGCCGACCGCGCGCCCGGTCTGGGCGTGGAAGTCGCGGATCGCCTCCAGCATGACGAGGGTCACCGGCAGAGTGGCGGCGGGTTGCACCTTTCCGGTGCTGGTCTTGATGAAGTCGGCGCCGGCCGCCATGGCGAGCACCGACGCGCGTCGCACGTTGTCGTACGTCTCGAGCTCACCGGTTTCGAGGATGACCTTCAGGTGCGCCGCTCCGCATGCCTCCTTGGCCGCACCGATTTCGTCGTAAACGGTCCCGTAGTCGCCGGCCAGGAATGCGCCGCGATCGATGACCATGTCGATCTCGTCGGCGCCCATCTCCACCGCTTGGCGTACATCGGCGAGCTTGACCTCCAGCGGCGCCTGGCCGCTGGGGAAGTAGGTGGCCACCGCGGCGATCTTCACCTGCGAGCCGCGGAGCGCCTGCCGCGCCGCGGGGATCATGTTCGGGTAGACGCACAGCGCGGCGACGCTGGGGATCGTCGGATCGGTTGGGTCCGGGCGCCGAGCCTTGCCGGCCAGTGCGCGGATCTTGCCGGGCGTGTCCTTGCCCTCGAGCGTGGTGAGGTCCGTCATGCGCACGATCATGTCCAGCGCCCAGAGCTTGGCCTCGCGCTTGATGCTGCGCTTGGCAAGGCTGGCGGCGCGCTCATCGGCGCCCACCTGGTCGACGGCCCAGACCCGGCCGAGCAGGTTGCCGAGCGCCTGATGACGCCCGGTCGTCAGGTCGCGGGCGGCGCTTAGCGGGGTGTCGGGTAGCGAAGGCTGGGCAGTCATGCTCGAAACGGTATGGTAGCGGCTCCCGGACATACGGCGAGGAGGCGGGACCGATGGGCTTCTCAGACCTGATCGATGGCGTCGGCAAGACGATCGACGTCGGAGGCGTGGCGGTAATCCTGATCGGCGCGCTGCTGGCGACGCTGGGCTTCGCGCGGAACGTCGTCGCGCGCGTCCCCGGTTCGACCGCCTACCGCACCTACCGCCAAAGCCTCGGCCGCTCCATCCTCCTCGGACTCGAGCTTCTCGTCGCCGCCGATATCATCCGCACCGTCGCGGTCTCGCCGTCGCTGCTCAACGTCGGCGTGCTCGCCGTGATCGTGCTGGTCCGCACCTTCCTGAGCTTCTCACTGGAGGTCGAGCTCGAGGGACGCTGGCCGTGGCAGCGCGGTAGCGCCGTCCCGTCGGCAACCAACTCGGGGTTGTGACCGATGGTGCCGGCGGCCGACACGATCCTCTACTGCCTAACGCGTGACCGCGAGCTGGCCGCGGCGCTCGATACTCGCCTCGCCGGGACGATCGCCTTCTTCTACAACGACGCCGCCCGCCTCCACCAGGCCGTCATGCTCCGCCGTCCACACGTGGCCGTCGTCGACACCGATGCCATCCGGCCCGAGTTCGGGGACGCCGGGCTCGGCCCGGTGATCCACTTCCTGAGGGCGCGCGCGCCCGAATCCGAGATCGCAGTGCGTCCGGCGAGCGCCGCCGACTGGCTGGTCGGCGCCGAGGCCGGCGCCGCGATCACGATGCTGCCCGGCGAGCTGGACCGGTGCGTCGACGCGGTCGCCGCGATCTGTGCGGCGCTCTAGACGAAGCGGATGCCGCGCGGCGGCCAGCAGCGGAAGATGGCGCGCCATCTGATCGCGGCCTCCGGGAAGAGGCCGAAGGTCGCGGAGTCGGTGCTCGCCGCCGGGTTGTCGCCGCGCAGCTCCAGCCCGGCCGTACCGATCCCCGCAACTCGCTTGATCAGCTCCCGCGACGGCAGCAGCGGGTCGCCGGCGAGCACGATCTCGCCTATCCTCGGGCGCCGGCGAAAGTAGCTGCGCCGCTCGACGATCAACCAATCGCCGGGGAGCAGCGTGGGGGCCATCGACCGGCCCTCGACCTCGACGACGTCGATCCATCGGCGGAGCCGCACCGCAGCGGCGAGCGCCACGCCGACGAGGCCGGCGAACGCGAGGAGGCGCCGCATGGGGCCCCTTCTCGTCGTCATCGGTCCGTGGTGCCGCTCAGCTCGGCCGGCCGTTGACGCGCGTCTTGTCCGGCCCGCCGGTCGCCTTCCACATGTCGTCGACCTGGTCGATGAGGTCGAGGAGCTGCTGTGCATCGGCCAACTCGGTGCCGGCCTTGACCTTGGAGACCTGCTTGGCCGCCTGCCAGAAGGTGTCGTGCAGCTGCGGGAACTTCTCGAGGTGCTCCGGCTTGAAGTAATCGTGCCACAGCACGTCGAGGTGGTGCTTGACGAGCTCGGCTCGCTCCTCCTTGAGGTGGACCGCACGGTTGCGGAAGATCGGATCCTCGCTGCCGTGGTACTTCTCGATGATCTTGTAGAGGGACTCGGCTTCGATCCGAGCCTGCTCGGGGTCATAGATGCCGCACGGCAGGTCGCAGTGAGCATGCACGTGCCGGCGTGGACGCATCGAGATGCGCAGCTTGAGCATTGGGTCTCCTCTCGAAATGAATGCCTTCAACGGTCGCATTGCAGGCGGGAAGGCGTGCACCTATTGTGCCGGAATCCGCGCCCCGATCGAACCGCGGGATATCCTCTCCCCCACGCCGTCGTGGAGGTGCTGGTGGACCTGGATCGTGAAAAACTCGGCGCCCTGCTCGACGGCGAGCGGCGCGATTTCGCGGCCGCCCACCCTCGCTCTCGGGAGTGGTTCGAGCGGGCTCGCAGGTCACTCTTCGGCGGCGTCCCGATGAGCTGGATGCTGAAATGGGCTGGCGGGTTCCCGATCGTGGCGGCCAGCGCCGTCAGGGCCCGGGTCGTGGACATCGACGGACACGAATACGTCGACCTCTGCCTGGGCGACACGGGTGCGATGGCCGGCCACGCTCCCACGGCCACCGTGGATGCGCTGATGCGGCAGGCGCGTCGCGGAATCACCACCATGCTCCCGGGCGAGGACGCGGCC
>JALYXZ010000224.1 GCA_030946825.1 Chloroflexota bacterium
GAAGAGGGTCTTGCCCTCCATCTCGGCGTGGCCGGCCAGGCCGCCGCGGCGGCGGAGCTTGAGCAGGTCCTCCCAGGTCAGCGCCCAGCGGCCGTCGTCGGGGAAGGCGAACTCGGGGGCCGCGTCCCGGGCCTGGCGCGCGCGAAGCGTCTCGTTGAGGACCGCCAGCGTGGCGTAGACCAGCGGCACCGTGTGCCCGGCTGACAGCACGAACCGATCGGCGAATGGACGCCACGGCCGCCGGATGTCCCAGCGCATGGCCCCGGAGAGCATCGCGGCCAGCAGCAGGTGCACCTTGGAGCGCGAGCCGCCGGGGTGGCCGCTCTGCCGGTAGTTGAGGGCCAGGTCGATCGTCTCGTCAATGACGTCCTTGACCACCTCCCAGCGGTCGAAGGCGGCGGCCGCGTCCTCGTACAGGCGGTCGACCGGCGCCGGGCTGGTGGTCGTCATCGGGGAGCGCCGGACCCCGCCGTGGCAAGCTCGCCGGTGCGCTCCAGGCGGCCGAGGGACTCGGCGATGCGCTCCAGCGCTCGTTCCAGGTTCTCGCGGGAATTCGCGTAGCTGAAGCGCAGGTAGCCCTCTCCGAAGCGGCCGAATGACGTCCCCGCCAACCCGCACACGCCCGCGTCGTACAGGAGGTGGTCCGCGATCTCCACGCTGCTGCGCCCAAACTCCTTCACGTTGGGGAACGCGTAGAAGGCGCCGTGCGGCGTCACCGCGCTGACTCCCTCGATCGCGTTCAGGCCATCGACGATCAGCCGCCGCCGGGCGATGAACTCGTCGCGCATCGCGTCCGCGGCGTCCTGTGGACCGGTCAGCGCCTCCACCGCTCCCGCCTGCGCAAAGGCGTTGGTGCAGCTCACCGAGTTGATGATCAGCCGGCTGAAGGCCGGCACCAGCCACTCGGGCACGAGCCCGTAGCCGAGCCGCCAGCCGGTCATCGCGTACGTCTTGGAGAAGCCGTCCAGGGTGATGGTCCGATCGGCCATCCCCGGCAGGGTCGCCAGGCTGAGCGGCTCTCCGTCGTACTGCAGCCGCCCGTAGATCTCATCGGTCAGGACGACCAGGTCCTGCTCGACCGCGAGGGCGGCGATCGCCTCCAGGTCCGCGGGAGTGAGCACCGAGCCGGTGGGGTTCTGTGGGGAGTTGATGACGATCATCCGCGTGCGCGGCGTGACCAGCGACGCGACCTCCTCGACGTCCATCCGGAAGTCGCGCTCCTCGCGCAGCGGTGCGGGCACCGCGCGCGCCCCGACGAACTCGATCATCGACTCGTAGATCGGGAAGCCGGGGTTGGGATAGATCGCCTCGTCGCCCTCCTCGAGCAGGGCCAGCATGGCGTAGAACATGATCGGCTTGGCGCCGGGGGTGACGATCACCTGCTCGGGCGAGACGTCGATCCCCTTCCAGCGCCGCGCGTCGGCGGCGATCGCCTCGCGCAGCGGCGCGATCCCGGTTGCCGAGGTGTAGTGCGTCATCCCCTGGTCGACAAGCCCCGCCACCGCCGCGTCGCTGATCGTGCGTGGGGTGTCGAAGTCCGGCTCACCGATCTCCAGGTGGATCACGTCGCGCCCGGTGGCCTCCAGTGCGCGCGCACGCGCCGCGGCCTCGAAGGCGGTCTCGGTCCCGATCCGGTCCATCCGGGTGGCTAATCTCACGTGCCTACCCTCGTGCGGGGTTGTGCTGCATCATCGGTTCGGAGCGCCAGTGTACCGATGTGCGCCGGGCGCCGTCCTTCGGCCGTCCCAGGCGCTTCCCGCAGGACCTTGGGGGCATTGTCTGCAGGACGCGAGCGGTTGGTATACTTTCTCCAGCAACGACCACAGCGATAATCCAATCCCGTCCCCGCCTCCGCGGCAGAGGAGTACCAAGATCCCATGACGATGCCCGACACGACGCGCGAGCCGGCCTCGCTGACCCCACCGGTGCCGGTGTCGAACGAGACCCTGGTCACGGTCACCGATGCGGCAGCCGCCAAGGTGCGCGAGCTTCGCAGCCGCGAAGGGAAGGAGAGCGCCTCGCTCCGCCTGTTCGTCAAGAGCGGCGGCTGCTCCGGGTTCAGCTACGGCCTCGCCTTCGACGAGAAGCTCGCCGACGATGACCGCGTCGAGGATCACGCCGGCGTGCCGGTGGTGATCGACGCGTTCAGCGCCCAGTACGTGGGCGGCGCGGAGATCGACTACGTCGACTCGCTGATGGGTTCCGGCTTCGCCATCAACAACCCGAACGCGGTCAGCAGCTGCGCCTGCGGCTCCTCGTTCAACACCGATGGCTCCCCTGCCCGCGCCGGGGGCTGCCACTAGACCGCTCCCTCGTTCAGACACGGCCCCGGCCACCGCGGCCGGGGCTTTTTGCTGCCCAGCCTGCGCAGCCGCGAAGCCGCACGGGAGGTCCCGGTCGAGTTATTGTCGATGGATGGCTGCTTCCGAGGTCCAAGGCGTTCTGGCGGCGATCGACGAATTCGGCAGCTGCCTCGCGGCGCGCGACCTGCAGGGGAGTCTCGCGCTGCTCGCGGATGACCCCGACGTCACGGTCATACCCAGCGAGGGCGTTGACGCTCAACGCGGTCGGGCGGCCGTCGAATCATTCTTTGGTCGCATCTATGCCGGACCCAGACGCTACAGCTGGCGCTGGCGAGATCGGTGGGTCTCGGCAGAGGGTGCCTGGGCATCGTTCGTCGCACTGGGCGATGAGTTCGTCGACGTCGCAGGCGCCGAGCGACGCGTCATTCCCTACTGCCTGACCGGCACCCTCCTGCGTCGGGACGGGTCCTGGCGCTTCCTGCTGCTGCACGGCTCCGAAGATTCGTCCAGCGCGCAGCAGGTCGACGAGTAGATCGGCCGCAGGCCCTAACTTGAGACGCTCGAGCCAGACAACGGCGGGGAGACGAGCCCGCCTGATCCTCTTGGCTGTCGCCTTCGTGGCGACGGCGGTGCTGGTGGCGGTCCTGGCGACACGCGGACACCCGCGCTCCGCGTGGTGTGGCGACCTCGGGCCAGCAGACGGATTCAATCCAGACAGCGTCTCGCGTGTGGACTGCATCCCGGCCTATGTCGTCCGCATCGGCGCGGCGCCTCCCATCGTTTACCTGGCGCGCAGCCCGCATCTGAAGAACGAGCGGCTGGACTGGAACGCTGAGCGCAGGCTGTTCGTGTCTCCGCTCCACGGGGAGACATTCGATATCCAGGGCAGGGTGGTCAGCGCTCCCGCCTTCCGTAACCTGTGGCGATGTCCATCGACGGTTCGCG
>JALYXZ010000230.1 GCA_030946825.1 Chloroflexota bacterium
AGCAGGCCGCCGGCGACGGCCCTAGTCGCCATCCATGAGTGCCGGATCACCCGTTGCCTCGGGTCCGGCAGGCGTGGACCGAGCGGTTTCACCCTCAGCGCGGTGCAGGCCGGCCGCAGCATTGCGGCGCCAGCTGAAGATCCCCGCCCCGAGCGTGACGATCCCCAGGAAGCCCATCACGACTGGGATCCCGACGCCCGGTATGGCGATATTCAACAGGTCGGCCGCCGCGGGGGCGGCGATCACCGGCAGGAAGGAGGCCACCGACAGGAGCGTGTTCAGGATCCCGAAGATGCGGCCGCGCACTTCGGTCGGCAGCTCCTCCTGCAACGCGGTCTGCGACGGAATCGCGACGAATGCGTACTCGATACCGGCCGTGACGGCGATGACCACCACGACGGCAAGGAGCGAGAGGATCGGCGCCAGGGCGTTCGGCAGGCTCTGCTCCAGCGGATGGACCGCCGGAGCGAGGAACGAGGTGATCGGCTTGACCACGGCCAGCCCGATCAGGGTGATGCCCATCGCCACCAGGCCGATGTCGATGATCAACCGCCGCGGCGCCCGCTTGGCGTAGGCGTTCAGGAACAGGATGCCGATCACCGCGCCGAGTCCCGCCGGACCCATGATGAAGAAGAAGTCCTTGGGTGAAAGGCGCAGGATATCGGTCGCGAAGCCGGGCCCGATGGCACCCATGACCCCGATCAGCGACGCGGCGATCCCCAGGTAGCCGAGCGACCATGCGATCTGGCGGTGCTCCTCAACAAAGGCCAGGCCTTCGCGGATCTGGTCGTAGACGGCGCGGAACGCCTGCTTGGCATCGGTCGTCGCCCGCTGCGCCTCGGGTGGCACCGGCGGAAGCGGGATGATGACCAGCGCCGCCAATCCGAACATTGCCGCCACCACGATGTACACCGCGGTGGGTCCGGTCGTCGTCAACAGCAGCGGCCCGAGGAACCCGAAGCCCACGGCGAACGTGGCGTTGACCGTCACCACGAAGACCGAGTTAGCGGCCATGAAGCTGCGGCGCTCGACCAGGCGCGGGATCGCGGTCAGCTCCGCGGGCGCGAAGAAGGCGGTCACCGTTGCGATGAACAGGTTGATGACCAGGATCAGCAGCACGTTGGTGCCGACGAAGATGAAACCGATGACTCCCACGGCGCGCAATACGTTGGCGGCGAGCATGATCAGCCTCGCGTCGCTGCGCTCGACCAGGACTCCGGCGACCGCGCTGAATGCCACGGCCGGCACCAGGAAGGTGAGGATCAGCACTGCATTCGCGGTGTTGGAGCCGGTGATCGCCACGACGGTCCCCATCAGCGCCGCGAGGACCATGTTGCTTCCCAGCTGGCTCAGCAGCTGCGCTGACCAGAGTGAGACGAAGGAGCGGTTGCGGAAGACGTTGCCGGCTGACGGCGGCAGCCCGGTGGCGCCGGTGGCCGGCAGCTCGAAGTGCGCCACCGCCTAGGGCTCGAGCTGCTCGTTGCGCTCGAGGAGGGCGGTGAACCGCCGTTCGACGTCGAGGCGGTCCATCAGGATCCGGTGCCCGCAGCCTGCGCAGACCAGGCCGATGTCGGCGCCCAGGCGATCGACGCGCCACGCGCGGCCGCCGCACGGATGCGCGCGCCGCAGCTGCAGAAGATCACCGATGCACAGGTCGAGCGCTGCTCGGTTCACATCGCTTCCTCGGTCGCAGTCGCTCCGGTGAACGTGAAGCGGCCGATCTTCAGGGCAGGGACGCGGGCATTGATCCCGGAGTACTCGGCGGCGACCAGCCGCGTCTCGGCGCCGATTGCCTCGATGGCACTGAACGCCTCGGGAATCGACTGCGTGAACCGCAGGTTGCTGATCGGACGTGTGATGCGCCCATGCTCGATCAGGAATGTCCCATCCTTCGTCATGCCGGTCAGGATCGCCTTCTTGGGGTGCACCACGTTCACGTAGTGAAAGCGCGTCACCCACACTCCGCGCTCGATGGCCGCGGGCATCGAATCCTTGTCCGAGGAGCCGGGCGCCATGAACAGGTTCCAGGCAATCGGTCCCCAGGTGTTGGGTGCCGGGAGCCCGTGACCGGTGGATGCGGTGCCGGCGCGCCAAGCGGTGGCGGTGTCGTGGACCACGGCGGCCGCCACTCCCTCGCTGATCAGCTCGACACGCTGCTTCGCCACGCCCTCGTAGTCGATCGTGGACGGAAGCCCCGCCGGGTCGCGCCCGTCGTCCCAGATGGTCACGTTGCGCCCCATGACGGGCTTCCCGAGCTCCATGAACGAGCGGCCCTCCTCGAGCGCCAGGCCCGAGAAGCCGACAAAGGAGAGGTACTCCAGGAGTGTCGCGACCGCGTATTCCTCGAGGATCACGGTGTAGTCACCCGGCTCCAGGTCAGTGGCGCCGGCAGAGCGGCGCGCCTTGTCGGCGGCCTCCTCTCCGACGCTGCGCGGATCGATCTGACGAACGTCGGAGGCAGTCGCCTGCGCGTACCCCGAGGCACGGCCTTCGCCCATCATGACCGTCACCAGCTTGGCCTGGGTCGTGGTGTGCGCCGCGCGCACCCCTCGCGAGTTGGCGACCGCCAGCGTGGACGTCTCCGTCGAGAACGCGCCGCTGGTCTCGACGCGTGCATCGTCGCCGGCGCCGATGACGGCCTGCGCCCCGGCGGCTCGCAGCTCCGCATCGGCTTCGGCGGTGCTTGCCACGTAACCCAGGCCATCGGCCATCACCTCGGACGGCTCGGCGAGCGGCGCCAGATCCGGGTGCGGCGTCGAACGCTGGCAGATGGCGGCGGCGCGGCCGACCGCCTCGCGCAGGCCGTCCTCGTCGATCCGATTGGTGCTAGCCACACCGGTCCGTCCCTCGTGAACGATGCGGATGCGGAGGCTCGCGTCGTGCTCGGCGACGTTCTGGTGGATCTGCGATCCGGCAAAGCGGGTGAGAGCGGCGTCGCGACCGGTGTACAGCGCCTCCGCCTCCCCGACCTCGACGAGGCCGAGCGCACGCTCCAGCAGCGCCTCGACGGCCGTGGCGTCGTGCACGGGGGCTACCATTTTCCGACGCCAACCTGGACGTTGCGGAAGCGCGCCGGGGCGGCCCCGTGTCCCACGTGCCCGGTCTGCATCGGTTCACCCTTGCCGCAATTCGGCACGCCCCACAGGCGCCACTCCTCCGAGGAGCAGATCGCGTCACAACTGCCCCAGAAACGCGGCGTGATCCCGGTGTACGTCGGATTCTTGACCATTTCCGCGAGCCGCCCGTTACGGATCCGCCACCCGAGCTGGGTGCCGAACTGGAAGTTGAGCCGTCGGTCGTCGATGCTCCAGCTCTTGTTGGTCGAGACGAAGAGCCCGTCGTCGGTGTCGGCGATCAGGTCCCCGATGCTGCCCGCCGCGCCGGGACGGAGATTCACGTTCGTCATGCGGATGATCGGGATTCGGTTCCAGCTCCAGGCGCGGCTGCTTCCCATGCTCTGTCGACCGATGATCGGGGCGGTCTCGCGGCTGGTGAGATAGCCGACGAATCGCCCGCCACTCACGATCGGCACGTTCTGGGCTGGCACGCCCTCGTCGTCGAAGCCGAATGTGCCGAGCCCCATCGGCGCCGTCGCGTCGGCGTCGATGTTCACCAGCGGGCTGCCGTATTGGAGCTGATCGAGCTTGTCCGTGGTCAGGAAGCTCGTCCCGGCGAAGCTGGCCTCCATGCCCAGCACGCGGTCGAGCTCGATCGGGTGGCCACACGACTCGTGGACCTGCAACGCCATCTGGGAAGACTCGACGATCAGGGTCATCGATCCCGCCGGGCACTGCGCGGCCGTCAGCAACGCGACCGATTGCTCGGCGATCTCCTCGCCATGGCCCGCCAGGTCGAGCGCCCGCACCGCCTCGAAGCCGCCGGTCACCAGCTGGCCCCCGGCAGCGGGGTAGCTGCGCTGCTGGCTTTCGCTCTCGCTCACGGCGGTGGCCTCGATCCCGCCGCCGGCCTCGATGATCTCCTGCTCGATGCGCGCCCCCTCAGTCGAGGCGAAGATCTTCCGCTCCCGTCCGGCCTGGAGCGTTCCCTCGCGCACCGCGACGCCGCGCGCGCGTGCCATGGCCGCATCGGCCTCGAACAGGATCCGCAGCTTGTCGTCGAGCGGGACGGAGAACGGATCTTCCTCGACCGGCGTTCGGTAGGTGGCCACCACCGGGCGCGCCGCGTCCAGCACGACAGGCTCCCGCCGCGCGACGGAGCTGGCGCGGGCGATCGCCGCAGCTTCCCGTGTCACCCGCTCGACGTCGGTCCGCTCGAGGCGCGAGGTCGAGCTGAAGCCCCAGGCCCCGTCCAGGAGAAGACGGACCCCGATGCCGGCGCTCGTGTCGGATTCCGCCGCCTCGAGGGCGCCGTTCTTGACCGTCAGTCCCTCCGTCTGGCGCTCGACGTACCGCGCATCCGCATACGTGGCGCCGGCGCGACGGGCGGCATCCAGCGCCGCATCGATCAGCTCCTGCACGTCGCTCACTCTACCGGCTTGGCCACGGTCGGTGTCAGGTTCAGCCTCGTCGGAGGCAGCTCGATCTGCGCTGCCTGGCGGGCGTCGATGGTGGCCTTGATGAACTGCCGCAGCTGAGCGATCGTGCCACCCGGACGCTGGAGGGCCGAGAGGAGCCCATCAGGGTCGCCGACGGCGCGGATCGAGAACCGCTCACCGATGGGCACCCCGTCGATCTGGATCGCGTTTCGAGCCTGGACGGCGACCGACCGAGCCGTGACCCGCGTCCCGTCGATCGCGATCGCCTCGGCCCCGGCATTGCGCAGCTCATTGATCAGGTCGTTGACGGCCACCGCGTCCAGCATGCCTGCCACGTCGATCACCAATCCCTGGCCCTGGACACCCCGTGTCCCGGCGAAGGCAGTAATCCGTCGCAGGTCCTGGGTGCTCACGCTCAGCAGGCTCAGGCCCTCGGTCTGCGCCTGGCGGTACTGCTGGAGCTGGCGCTGGGTGTCGGCAAGGCCGGCGCGCAGCTCGCGGTTCCGAGCGCTCAAGGTCTCGATCAGGGTCGACAGGTCCTGGGCCGGAAGGCTGCTGATCTCGGTCGGCCGTGCCTGGGAGCGCAGCTGACCGACGAGCAGCAGCCCAATCAGCAGCGCGACGCAGAACAGGCTCAGCTGGCTGAAGCTGCGTCTCATGGGCTGACCGCCTCGGTCGGCACCGCCCAACGGAAGCGGGTGTTGCCGACGAAGGCCGGGATGTCGAGCGCTGGGTCGGTGCTGGTGGCGAACTCGAGACCGTACGAGCTGATGCGCTGCGCCACCCTCCCGAGATAGGCCGGGTTGGCGAGGAACCGATCCAGAAGCCCCGCGGCGCCGATCGCCTCGATGCGGAACGGCGGTGAAAGGAAGCTGGTGTTGACCAGCACCGATGAGCCGACTCCGTAGATCGACGAGATGCTCACCAGCCGCTCGCCGTTGATGCTGATCGCCTCGGCGCCAGATGCCCACAGCGCGGTCACGATGTCGCGCAGGTCGTCGACCAGGACGATGAAGTTGCTGGGATTGCCGTTCGGAGGGACCGCGCGCTGCGAATCGGCGATCTCGATCACCGCGCCGGGTCCCTTGACCCGCACCAGGCCCGCCTGCAGCCGGGCGGTGCCGAGACGGGCGTTCAGTTCCTTGAGCGCCGTCTGCGAGCCGGTGGCCGGTCCCTGGATCTGCTGGATCTGGGAGTCGGCCGTGGCCTGCTGATCGCGGAGCGCCTTCTGCTCACTCTCCAGCTCGGTGACCTGGCGCGCGAGGACCTGCTGTGCGGAGGTCGTGAACTGCTGGCGGATCACCGAGCTGTTCCACTGCGCCGCCCCCACGAAGCCGACCACCGCCAGCCCGGCGGTGATACTCAGCGCCCACTGAGTGCGCACGCGACGGGGCGTCGTCGCGCCGCGGGCAGGCTGTCGAGGGACCTCCATCAGGAGGCCCCGCGCCGGCCGGCTCTTCGCCGGAGCCAGACCACCGCGCTGACCAGCGCCGCTCCGCCCATGCCGATTGCCAGCAGCACCGCCCACGAGATCGGGTCAGCCACCGGGCGTGGGGCGGTCGGCGAGGGGCTGGCGGTCGGGGCAGCGGGCTGCTCGTTTCCCGAGCCACGTCCGCCGCTGGCGGCGGGCAGAAGTGGCTCCGGGC
>JALYXZ010000032.1 GCA_030946825.1 Chloroflexota bacterium
GCCCTCGGGCGGCGCGTGCTGCGCCTCGCCATCGGCCGCCCCGCCCCGAACCTCGAGCGGATCGAGGCGCTGCTGCGTGCGGCAGCCGGGGCCCGCGGCGGTGTGACGGTCGAGCTGGGAGGGGGCCGCCGGGCATCGGTGCGTGAACGGCACATTCGCCTGGGGTGATGCCGCTCGTGCCCTCGGGCGTACTGGAGTACGTCGGCTGATCGTTCCGGCCGGCCGTGACCAACGGGCACCGGACTTGCGCGTCATTGGTCGAATCCAGATGCCCCACCTATACTTGGCCGACCTGCTCGCGCAGGCGGGCGATCGGCGAGCCGCAGCGGCCCGAGCGTCCTTCCGCACCGGAGGCTAGAAAACCAACTTGAGCAGACTCGTTCGTAGCAGCGTCGTGCTCGCTGTCCTTGTGGTCTTTGGCCTCGCGGTGCTGTGGACCTACGTGATCGATAACCAGCAGGCCAACCCCTACACCTACAGCCAGCTGCTGGCCGATGCCGGCGCGGGCAAGGTCAAGGCGGTAACCCAGGAAGACGGAAAGCTCACCGTCACCCTCAACACCAGTCCCAAGGAGACGAGGACCGCGATCGTGCCCTCGTCGACGTTCAAGAACGTCCAGCAAGAGATCTGCAACGCGGCGACCAAGGGACAGACCGCGAACGATCTCGCCAGCTGCCCGATCGACTACCAGGCGGTTGAGGCCAGCGCCGCCGGCCAGTGGCTGGGCCTGCTTGTCACCGCGCTGCTGCCGGTCCTCCTCATCGGCGCCTTCATCTTCTTCATGATGCGCCAGGCGCAGGGCACCAATAACCAAGCTATGAGCTTTGGCAAGAGCCGGGCACGCATGTTCCTGGGCAACAAGACGGTCGTCACCTTCAACGATGTCGCCGGTGTCGACGAGGCGAAACAGGAGCTGACCGAGGTGGTCGAGTTCCTGAAGTATCCAGAGAAGTTCAACTCGCTCGGCGCGCGGATTCCGCGCGGCGTGCTGCTCGTCGGTCCGCCGGGAACCGGGAAGACCCTTCTCGCCCGGGCCGTCGCCGGCGAAGCCGGGGTGCCGTTCTTCAGCATCTCCGGCTCCGAGTTCGTGGAGATGTTCGTGGGCGTCGGCGCCAGCCGGGTGCGCGACCTGTTCGAGCAGGCGAAGCGCAACTCGCCGTGCATCGTCTTCGTCGACGAGATCGACGCGGTGGGTCGCCAGCGTGGCGCCGGCCTGGGTGGCAGCCACGACGAGCGCGAGCAGACCCTGAACCAGATCCTGGTCGAGATGGACGGCTTCGACACGAACACCAACGTGATCGTTGTCGCCGCCACCAACCGGCCCGATGTCCTCGACCCGGCGCTCCTGCGTCCGGGCCGCTTCGATCGCCAGGTCGTGCTCGATCGGCCCGACATCAAGGGCCGCCGCGAGATCCTCAACGTCCACATCAAGGGCAAGCCGCTCGACAAGACGGTGGACCTCGACGCGCTCGCGCGCCGCTCCCCCGGCTTCTCGGGCGCCGATCTCGCCAACCTGGTGAACGAGGCCGCGATCCTCGCCGCCCGCCGCAACCTGAAGTCGGTGGGGATGGCGGAGTTCAACGAGGCGATCGACCGCGTGATCGCCGGACCCGAGCGCCGCAGCCGGATCATCACCGAGGAGGAGAAGGAGATCATCGCCTACCACGAGGGCGGCCACGCCGTCGTGCAGCGCGTCCTCCCCAAGTGCGACCCGGTCAGCAAGGTCACCATCGTGTCGCGCGGCATGGCATTGGGCTACACGATGAGCCTTCCGTCCGAGGACCGATACCTCCACAGCAAGTCCGAGTTCGCCGACAAGATCGCGGGCATGCTCGGCGGCCACGTGTCCGAGGAGATCGTCTTCGGCGACACGACCACCGGCGCCAGCAACGACATCGAAAAGGCGACCAGCCTCGCCCGCGCGATGGTCACCCAGTACGGCATGAGCGACAAGCTCGGGCCGCTGGCCTTCGGCAAGAAGGAGGAGATGGTCTTCCTGGGCCGGGAGATCAGCGAGCAGCGCAATTACAGCGACGAGGTGGCGGCCAAGATCGACGCAGAGGTGCGCGAGATCATCGACGCCGCGTACGAGCGTGCTCGGGAGGCGCTGACCACGCACCGGGACGTGCTCGATCGCCTGGCGGCATTGCTCATCGAGAAGGAGACGATTGAGTCGGAGGAGTTCGAGTCGCTGTTCGCGGGTGTCGTGCCGCCGATCTCCAATTCGCCGACTCCGCGACGCCTGACCCAGGCGCCCATTCCCCCGGAGGAGCCGGCGGCCACCGATGACGGCGCGCCACGTCGGCGCAGGGGGCCCGCGCCCCAGCCTGCCTGACGGTCGCCGCATCGCCAGTGCGGCGAGGTAGTTCTATCGGGTCATATCTGCCGATGGCCAGCCCGGCCTATGCTCGCCAGCGGCGCACGCCACGAATGGACGCCGAGCCGCCAGCCTGCAGGCAACGGAGACTGCCATCCCGATGTACGACGACCGATTGGCCGATGGCGAGCATGCCACCGACTGGAGACGCGATGGAGGCATGGCGCCGCGCTCCGCCCTCGACGTCCTGACCAGCCTCAACGAGCGCGTCGCGCTGGGCAAGATCGCCGAGTTCCAGCCGATTCCGACCGGCTTCGCCCCTCTCGACAAGACGATCGGTGGCGGCCTGCGCCCCGGTGAGCTGGTGCTGCTGGGCGGTGCGCAGGGCACCGGCAAGACGACGATGGCGCTGCAGATGGCACGCAACATGGCGGCGTCCGGTCAGGCGACGTGCATCTACGTCTGCTTCGAGCACGAGGAGGAATACCTCATCCAGCGCCTGATCGCGATGGAGTCGGCGCTCGCGCACCTTCCGCAGAAGACCGGGGCGGTGAAGATCCAGGACGTCAAGAAAGAGGTGCTCCGCAGCTATGCCAGCTCGGCGGAGACAGGCAGCCGTCCCAAGCTGGGTGCCAACCCACGCCTGCGCCCCTCCCTCGAGCGCATCGCACGTTACGGGAGCAACCTGCTGCTGCTGCGCGGCACCACCATGCACAGCACCATCGACAATCTGCGCGAGCTGATCGCCGAGCACCGCCAGTCAGACGAGCGGCGGGTCGTGCTCTTCGTCGACTACCTTCAGAAGGTGCCCGTCATCCCGGAGCCTGCCGACGAGGCCGAGAAGGTGACGCGCATCGTGGGCGGCCTCAAGGACATCGCCCTCGGGCAGGAGGTGCCGGTGGTGGCCATCGTCGCGGCAGACCGCGAGGGCCTGAAGGCAACGCGGCTGCGGAACCATCACCTCCGCGGGTCGAGCGCCATCAACTACGAGAGCGACATCATCCTGATCCTCAACGAGAAGTACCAGATCGTCGCCAAGGTCAACATCGAGTTCAACCCGTACCAGGCCCAGCGTTACCGCGACTGGGCGGTGGTTACCGTCGAGAAGAATCGCGGCGGCCAGGACAACGTCGACCTGGAGTACGAGAAGCTCTTCGAGTACAGCTGCTTCGACCCGAGCGGCCGGGCCACCGCCGAGAAGCTCATCGAGGAGCGGCTCTACAACGACTAGTCCTGCGGGCGATCTCAGAGGCATCGGCTCGCCCCGCCGGGCTCAGCGCATCCCCATCCGCCCCAGGATCTGGTAGATCTCGGTCCGATACCCGATGCCCACCGCCGTCCGGCTCAGCCAGCGCAGGTAGTCCGGATCCTGGCGGGCGAGGTCCCGCAGCGTCCACCCCGTGTAGCGGCCGAACGTCAGGCGCGTGCCAGCCGCCGGCGACCGCGGCGGAGGAGGCACGACGGCTCGGCCCGGTACCGCGGAGCTCCCGGAGCCGACCGAGCTCCCGACGTCAGCCGGCGCTCGCCGGGTGTCCCCGCGGAGCCGCGCGTAGGCTTCGTTGATCTCGGCCATGCGCTGCGCGGCGTAGCCTGACTTGTCCCGGTCCGGGTGATACTTCAGAGCCAGCGCTCGGTAGGCGGCGCGGATCACCTCCGACTCCGCGGCGACGGTTACCTGCAGCACCTGGTGTGGATCCTTGCTCAACGTCCCTCCGATCCGACCGCCGCCGTACCCCGGTTGGCCTCCGTCATGGGCAAGGATCGACGTTGTCAGCCTGGGCTGCCAGTCCCTCGATCGTCCGGCCGGCGGCCTCGCCGCGCGCCCCTCGTGCACCGCACCGCACCGCGTGGGGTCCGGTGCAGTACGCAGCCAGGACCATCGGTATGCCCGGATCGTCCGAAGGCGTCGCGGTGCGACGCGCGGTAGGCTTGTCGACCGATGAGCGCGAACCACGCTGCCGGTCGACTGCGAGCCGTCTTCCTCGATATCGGCGACACGCTGATGCGTCCCAATCCGTCATGGGAGGACGTGTATGCGATCGCCTTCGGCGAGTTCGGCATCGATGTCTCGATCGAGGATCTGCGGGTTGCGCTGCGGCGCGCCTATCACCACGGGGGCTGGGGGTTCGACGAGGGCTTTGAGCCCGACGCGGAGACGAGCTTCCGGCGAACCGTGGAGATCGACCAGATGGCGATCTCGGAGATGGGCATCGGACCGCTGCCGGACGCCTTCTTCCGTCGCCTGGCGGAGCTGTTCCTGGTGACCGGCAACTGGACCGTCTTCCCCGACGTCCCGGCCACGCTCGAGGGGCTGCGCGCGCGTGCGCTGAAGATCGGCGCCCTGTCGAACTGGGTCTGGACACTGCCAGATCTCCTGCACTCGCTCGAGCTGGTGAGCCACTTCGACTTCATCACCGCCAGCGCTCGGGTGGGGTTCGAGAAGCCGCACCCGCGCATCTTTCAGCACGCCCTCCAGCAGGCCGGTGTGGCGCCGCACGAGGCGATGCATGTCGGCGATCACATCGACGCCGACGTCGAGGGCGCCCGCGCGATCGGTATCGCGCCGGTCCTGATCGACCGGAACGGACGACACCAGCAGGCGCCGCCCGGCGTGCCGCTGATCCGCTCGCTGGCCGAGCTCCTGCCGCTGGTCGATGCCCGACTGGCCGGGGAGTCCGCGGCCTGACCGCCGGGGCGCCCGCCGCTCCCGGCGCCGGGCGCTGGCGCCTTTTCGTCGCGGTGCCGATCTCCCCCGAGCTGCGCCAGGCGCTGGCGGTCGCGGTCGATGCCCTCCGCTGCGTTCCGGAGCTCCGGACACTGCGCTGGACCGCGGTCGAGAGCTCGCACCTCACGCTGGCCTTCCTCGGCCCGACTCCGCCCGATGCGGTGCCGGAGACTGCCGCGCAACTCGGCGGCGTGGCCGGCCGTCACGCGCCCTTCCGGGCGTCCGCTGGCGGGATCGGAGCGTTTCCCGCGCCC
>JALYXZ010000056.1 GCA_030946825.1 Chloroflexota bacterium
CGTCCGGACCACGCCCCGCACCGGCCGCCGGAGCGCGTCGTGCGGGCCGGTGATCAGGCGGGCCTCCGCATCGGTCGCGCGCCAGACGTCGATGACCCCGGTCAGGTCCGGTCCTCCGTTCAGGCGCCGGCGGCTGCGGCGGCCAGGTCCTCGATCAGGTCGGCGGCATCCTCGAGCCCGATCGAGACCCGGATCAGGCCCGGCGTGAGGCCGGCCCCGGCGAGCTGCTCATCGCTCAGCTGGCGGTGCGACGAGGAGGCCGGATGGCTGCACAGGGTCTCGACGCTTCCCAGGCTGGTGGCATGCACGGCGACCCGCATACGTGACAGGAAGCGCTCGCCCGCCTGTCGGCCGCCGGTCAGGTCGATGGCAAGCATTCCGCCCGCTGCGCCGTCGCGCAGCTCACGCATCGCCGTCGCGTGCTGCGGATGCGAGTCGAGGCCCGGGTAGAGGACCCGCTCCACCCCGGCGCGGCCCTCCAGGGCGGACGCCACGGCGAGCGCGCTCGAAGAGTGGCGATCCATGCGCAGCGCCAGCGTCTTCAGCCCGCGGAGGGCAAGGAACGCCTCCAGCGGCTGGGCGTTGCCGCCGGCATTGATGGCGACCTGCCGGGCGGCCGCCACGTCCTCCGCCGGACCGACGATTGCGCCGCCCATCAGATCGGAATGGCCACCGATGTACTTCGTGAGCGAGTGGACCACGAGGTCCGCTCCCAGGCTCAGCGGATTGCACAGGTACGGGGAGGCGAAGGTATTGTCGACCACCACCCTCGCGCCCGCATCGTGGGCCAGCGCCGCCACCTCGCGAATATCGGTCACGTCGGTGGTCGGGTTCGCGATCGTCTCGAGCCAGACGACGCGGGTTCGCGGACCGATGGCCTCGCGGACCGCATCCAGATCGGTGGTCGGTACGAAGCGCGCCGCCACGCCGTAACGGGACAGGACAGAAGTGAGCAGCGCATATGTGCCGCCGTACAGCGCCCGCGAGGTGAGCACCTCGTCTCCGGGCCCGACCAACGAGACGAGGACCGCGTGTATCGCCGCCATGCCGGATGCCGTGATGTGCGCGGCTTCGCCCGCCTCCAGCTCGGTCAGCGCCGCCTCGAGCGCAGCGTGGGTCGGGTTCGAGTAGCGGGTGTACGAATGCCCGGGCCGACGGAACTCGAGCAGCTGAGCGAGATCCTGTGCGCTCTCCACCTCGAAGGTGCTCGACTGGTAGATCGGCACGTTGACCGGCGGCTGTGGCGCATCGGGTACGCGGCTGGCGGCCCTGATGGCGCGGGTCGAGAAGCCGGTCATGGTTGCTCCCTTTCTCGGGCGGTCGCACGGCGACACTCGCTCCGACGACTCTATCAGCCGCCGCGAGGGACCTGGTCGGCGGCCGGTACCCGCGTAGCGAAATGGGACCATTTGGGTGCCTGCGGCGGCTCGGCTAGCATCCATCCGTGCGCTCCCCCACCTCTCGACCGGGTCCAGCCGCGCGGGCCGCGGTCCTTTCCCTTGCCCTCGTGCTGGCCGCGTGCGCTGGCAGCTCGGGGAATAGCCCCGCCCCATCGAGCGTGCCGACGCCGGACGCCTCGGACGCCACCCAGACCGCTGCACCTTCGCCGCAGACCTCGGGCAGCGGTGGACTCTGCCCGCTCAACGGGCTGCCGATCGCCGACCGGGCCGTCGCCAGCCGGCCCCCGCTGCTGGTGCAGATCGATAACGATCCCGTGGCGCGGCCTGCCAGCAACCTCACGCGCGCCGATATCGTCATCGAGGCGCCGGTCGAGCTCGACATGACGCGCTTCTCCGCGATCTTCCTCTGCCAGCCGACCCTCGGTCTCACCGGCCCGCTCCGCAGCGCGCGCTACTACAACATCGACCTCTGGCAGCAGCTGCACCTGCTGTCCACCTACTTCGGGGCAAGCAACGGTGCGGTGGCGCGCTTCTCGGCGGTCGGGATGCCGGGGGTCAACGGCGCCCTTGCGGATTGGCCCTGGTTCGAGCGTGTCTCGGGACGGATCGCCCCCCACAACCTGTACGTCGACGTCGAGGCGTTCCGCGACTCCTTCGGGCGGATGGCCGCGCTCGATCGGCTCGAGGGCCGCGCCGGGGCCATGCGACCCCCGTTCATGGTCGCGCCGACGGCCAGGCTGCACGGGGGACGCCCGGTCTCCCGCGTCGACATCCAGACCTCGGGCAGCTGGCAATTCGGGTGGCGGTGGGATGCATCACTCGGCCTCTGGCAACGGCAGGACGGCGGCGTGCCGACCACCGACGTGGCAAGCGGCAGCTCGGTCACCGCCGCCACGGTGGTGGTGCAGACCATCAAGGAGCAGGCCGTCCCGGGTGACCCCGATCCGGGTGGCAACCCACGACGGCTCCAGCTGCTCGTCGGAAGCGGAGCCGGGACCCTGTACGCCGACGGCCAGGCGATCTCGCTGCGCTGGTCGCGCGCCAGCGCGTCGGATACCACGCACTGGACCTACATGGACGGAACGCCGCTGGTGCTGCGGCCGGGAGTGATCTGGTGGGAGATCGTCCCGACCACGGCGTCGGTCAGCGAGGGCTGAGCGGACTGATCGCGAGCTCGGCAGGCGTCGCCAGGCCCGAGCCCTCAGGTGGGCCGGTCGAGCCCTCCGGGGGGCGGCGTCGGTGGCCCCTGCGTCGGCGACAGGAATGCATCCATTGCCCGCCGGATGCGGTGCTCCGACTCGAAACGCTTGTTCGCCTCCTCGATCC
>JALYXZ010000134.1 GCA_030946825.1 Chloroflexota bacterium
GCCTATCGCCGGCACCAACTACTGCGAGTACCACCACCTGGGCTACTGCATCTCGGGGCGCTTCCGTGTCGAGATGCGGGACGGGACCGAGCTGGAGATCGGTCCCAACCAGGCATTCGAGATTCCATCCGGCCACGACGCCTGGGTCGTGAGCGACGAGCCGTGGGTCACGGTCGACTTCGCCGGCATGCGCTCCTTTGCCCGCCCGACGGTCGGCGCCGGGGAGCGGATCGTCGCCACCCTGCTCTTCACCGACATCGTCGACTCCACGGCAATGGCCGAGCGGCTCGGCGACGGGGCGTGGCGCGAACGGCTAGCCCAGCACAACGAACGCGTCCGCTGGCAGCTCGACCGATTCCGCGGCCGCGAGGTGACGACCACCGGCGACGGCTTCCTTGCCGTGTTCGACGGCGCCGAGCGGGCCGTTCTGTGCGCACAGGCGATCTGCGCGGACGCCACCGCCATCGGCCTCGCCATCCGGAGCGGCATCCACACCGGTGAGGTGGAGATGGTGCCGGGCAACGTGCGGGGCATCGGGGTCCATATTGCCGCCAGGATCGTCGCCCTCGCAGGACCCAACGAGGTGCTCGTCTCGTGGACCACGCGCGACCTGCTGCTCGGCTCTGCCGTGCGGTTCGTCGAGCGCGGCACCCACGAGCTGAAGGGCGTCAGCGGGTCGCGGGCGGTGTATGGGCTGCGCGGCACGGAAGGCGGCGACGATACCGGCGCCGCCGCGGCCGTGGTCCTCGACGAGATGCGCGCCAGGGGACTCGGCTCCGAAGCGCGGTAGACCGACGCACGCGGCAGGGGCGACATCCTGACCGCATCAGGCGCGCCGAGCTTCCGCGTCACCGTCCTTAACCGGTATCCCGGACCCCGCCCGTACGATCGGGCCATCCCGCTTGCGCCTCGAACGCCGTAGCGTTCCGGGCTGTACTGCAAGAGGGGACTCATGGCGCGCCGATCAGTTCGATCCCGCCTGTCGATGCTCACCGCGCTGACCACGGTTGCGCTGCTGACCGCTCTGTCGCCGGTCGCCGCCACCGACACCGTGGTCCAGCAGATCGTCGCCGGAACGCGCTCGGCGAGCGTTGCCAACCTGACTCTGCCGGCACTCAGCTACGCGCACACCGCCCAGGTGAACACCGGGACGATGACGCTGACCGCGGACGACTCGACCGGCTCCAATCTGGGATGGAATGTCACCATCGTCTCGTCCGCCTTTGTCTATAGTGGAACGGGGTCCGGCACGAGCATCCCAGCCGCGAACCTCGAGATCACATCAGCGTCGGCTCCGACGGCCGCCGCCGGCCAGGCGGTCAGCGGCGTTGGCGGACCGATGGTCCCGGCCATCTCGCCGGTGGGTACGCTCGACTCCGCGCGCAAAGTGCTCCAGGCCATGGCGACCTTCGGGAACGGCACCTACACCCAGAACATCGGAGTCCGGTTGACCGTCCCCGCGGACAGCGCGGCCGGGACGTACACCGCGACGCTGACCACCACCATCGCGGCCGGGCCATAGCCCGGGCCGTCTGACCTGATGAGACGGGCACCTCTCATCGCCGGCCTCCTCCTGGCGGGGCTCGTGGCTGCAATCCCCAGTGGGTCGCGCCTGGGCGCATCGGGCGCCAGCCCGGGCCCGACAGCCGCCCGGCTCGGCATTCGTCCGCTCGACCAGCCGGGGCCATACCTCCGTCTGGAGCTGCAGGCAGGTCAGCGGGCGACGGCACGGATTGCCCTCCGCAACCCGGGAGCCGAGGTCGTGCGTTCAACGACCTATGCGGCCGACGCGTACACCCTGGTAAATGGTGGTTTTGGAGCGCGTCTCGCATCGGAGCCGATCGGCGGGACCACCCGCTGGCTGGCCTATCCGACGCTGACGTTCGACCTGGCGCCCCGAAGCGAGCTGGCCAGGTCCGTCACGGTGGCGGTGCCGAGTGACGCCGCGCCGGGTGAGTACATCGCCGCGCTGGTCGTCCAGCCGCTGGACCCTGTTCCAGTCGGTGGATCGCTCGAAATTCGGCAGCTGGCGCGCGAGGCCATCGCCGTGGCGATCAGCGTGCCAGGCCCGGCACGGCCGGAGCTGCGCATCAGCGGCATCGAGCATCGGTACGCGCCCGACGGCTCGGTGCTGCGTATCGGCGTGCAGAATCCGGGCAACCGCCACCTCCGTCCGTCGGGGAGCTTCACACTCGCGGACGCCGGCGGACGTCGGCTCGAAGAGCGGCCCGTCTCGATGGACACCGTGTACGCCGGTACCTCGACGGTCCTCGAGGTGCACGTCGCGAGGCTACCCGCCGGCTCCTACGTCGGAGCGCTCAGCCTGGCCGATGGCGCCACGAGCGCGAGCGTGCCGCGGCTCCCGTTCACCATCGGCCCGGTCCCGATGCCGACCGCGGCCGGGCCGAGCCCTTGGCTGCTGGGCTGGTGGCTCCTCATCATGCCGGCGATCTGTCTGACTGCCTGGCTCGTGCATGCAGGCTGGCGCGGGCGACGGCGCACGAGGGTTCCACTCCGCGGCCGATAGTGGCCGTCACCCGCACGTGCCGGACAGGAGCCGGCCGCCGGAAGACTCGATCGCCGCATCGTCCCATGGCCAGCATCCCCGTTCGCCTCTCGCGGGGCAGGCCACGCTGCTGCACAATGCGGCGGGCGAGACGGTCACCTAGCGAGACGCGCGCACTGGCGCGCCGCAGCCGGCGAGACCGGGGCGCCCAACGAGCACGAGGATCCGGACATGGAGTGCCCAGCCTGCGGAGCGGCGAACCGGGTCGGCGCGAAGTTCTGCGCCAGCTGCGGTGCGGGCCTGGCTCTCAGATGCGCCGCCTGCGGGACGCCGTTCAATCTCGGCGACCGATTCTGCGCGGAGTGCGGGATCACGCTTCCATTGCAGGGCAGCCCGATCGCGCGGCCAGGCGCAGGCAACTCCACGGTCGCAGAGGACCGGGCTCCATCGGCAACGGCCGCACAGGCACCCGCCGCCGCGAGCGCAACCACCGGAACCGGCACCCTGCCTTTGGGCCCGGTGTCGGAACGCCGGCTGGTCTCGGTCCTGTTTGCCGACCTGGTCGGCTTCACGACCAGCTCCGAGGACCGCGATCCGGAGGAGACGCGTGACCTGCTCAGCCGCTACTTCGACACCGCCCGCGCAGTGATCGAGCGGTACGGCGGCACCGTGGAGAAGTTCATCGGTGATGCGGTGATGGCGGTCTGGGGCGCGCCGACCGCGCACGAGGATGATCCGGAACGCGCGGTGCGCGCCTCTCTGGAGCTGATCGATCGGGTCGAGGGTCTGGCCGACGAGACGGGCACGCTGGACCTGGCGCTGCGCGCCGCGGTGCTGACCGGCGAGGCCGCCGTCACCATCGGGGCGACGAACCAGGGGATGGTTGCCGGGGACCTGGTGAACACCGCCAGCCGGCTGCAGGCGGCCGCCGCTCCGGGCTCGGTGCTCGTCGGCGAGGCGACCCGGCGCGCCACGGAGGCCGCGATCGCGTACGAGGCGATCGGTGAGCAGGCGCTGAGGGGCAAGGCCGCCCCGGTGGCGGCATTCAGGGCGCTGCGCGTACTGGCTGGTCGCGGCGGCGCGCTTCGCTACGAAGGCCTGGAGCCGCCATTCGTCGGCCGCGACCGCGAGTTCCGCCTGATCAAGGACCTCCTGCACGCCTCGGCCACGGACCGCAAGGCGCATCTCGTGTCGGTCATCGGCCAGGCCGGCATCGGCAAGAGCAGGCTCGCCTGGGAGCTGTTCAAGTACATCGACGGGGTGCGCGAGACGATCTTCTGGCACCAGGGCCGATGCCTCGCCTACGGCGAGGGAGTCACCTACTGGGCGCTCGCCGACATGATCCGGATGCGGACCGGCATCGCGGAGGGAGAGGCCGCCGAATCGGCGCTCCGCAAGCTGGCCGAGACGACCGCCGCCCACATACCGGATGCGGAGGAGCGGGCCTGGATCGAGCCGCGACTTGCGCATCTGCTCGGGCTCCAGGAGCTGGTCGGCAGCGACAAACGAGATCTGTTCTCCGCGTGGCGGCTCTTCTTCGAGCGGCTCGCCGCCGAGAGCCTGACGGTTCTCGTCTTCGAGGACATGCAGTGGGCCGACCCCGCGCTCCTCGAGTTCCTGGAGCATCTCCTGGACTGGTCACGACACCACCCGATCTTCGTGCTGGTCCTGGCGCGTCCCGAGATCTCGCAGAGCCACGAGGGTTGGGGACGCGGTACGCGCAGCTTCACCTCGCTCTACCTCGAGCCGCTCGACGACGAGGCCATGAGCGCCCTGCTGGCCGGCCTGGCGCCGGGCATCCCCGTCGAGCTCGCCGCTCGCATCCTGGCGCGCGCCGAGGGGATACCGATGTATGCGGTTGAGACGGTCCGCATGCTCCTCGACCGAGGCCTCCTGACCCGGGACGGCACCAGCTATCGGCCCAGCGGCGAGATCGAGGACCTGGAGGTGCCCGAGAGCCTCCAGGGACTGATCGCGGCGCGACTCGACGGGCTGACCGTGGACGAGCGGAGCCTGGTCCAGGATGCGGCGGTGCTGGGCAAGACGTTCATGACCAGCGGGTTGACGGCGCTCAGCGGCCGATCGGCGGAGGAGCTGGAGCCGCTGCTGGGCAGCCTGGTTCGCAAGGAGATCCTGAGCCTGGAGGCGGATCCACGGTCTCCGGAGCGCGGCCAATACGGCTTCATCCAGGACCTCGTGCGCACGGTGGCGTACGACAGCCTCGCCCGGCGGGAGCGTCGCCGGAAGCACCTGGCCGCCGCGGACTACCTCGAGTCGCACCGGACCGATGAGGACGAGATCGCGGAGGTCGTCGCCTCACACTACCTGGAGGCACACCGGCTGGCGCCCGATGCGGGCGACGCGCCGGCAATCGGCGCCAAGGCCCGGCAGTTGCTGACGCGCTCGGCGGACCGGGCAGCCTCCCTCGGAGCGAACGCCGCGGCACAGCGCATGTACGAGCAGGCCGCCGAGCTGGCCGATGACCCCGCCGAGCAGGCGCGCCTCTGGGAAGGGGCAGGCACGACGGCGTGGCGCCAGGCGGTGCTCGACACCGCGGAGCGAGGGCTCAAGCAGTCGGTCGATCTCTACGAGCAGGTGGGAGATCGGCAGTCGGCCGCGCGTGTCGGTATGCAGCTCGCCGATCTGCAGTCCCGGCGCGGATTGCTGGAGGAGGCGCTCCAGCGCATCGAGCGTGCTTACGAGTCGCTGGTCCTCGACCCGGTGACGCCCATCTTTGCGCATCTGGCGGCCGCGCTGGCAAGCGCGTACTTCTTCCTCAGCCGTTTCGACGATGCGCGCTCCCGCGTTGAGACCGCGCTCTCGGCCGCCGAGCAGCTGGGTGAGCTCGATGCGCTGGCGCGTGCGCTCAACACCAAGGCGCTGGTGCTACGTCGCGAGGGCCGACCGCAGGAGGCCCTCGCACTGCTGGCGCACGCGGTGGAGATCGTGCGCCGGCAGGGCGCGCGGCCCCAGCAGGCCTCCGCCTACAACAACTTGGGCGATCATCTCGACGGGCTCGATCGGTACGAGGAGGCCCTCGAGGCCCAGCGCGAGGGGCTCGCCATCTGTCGTCGGTTCGGAGATCGACCGATGGAGTGGTTCCTCCTGTCCGAGACGACATTCCCGCTCGAGATCCTGGGCAGGTGGGACGAGGCGCTCGAGGCGGCTGCCCAGATTCCCGAGCCGTCGATCGCCACGTCGGGGCTGCTCACCGTGGTCTCGACCGGCGCACAGATCCACATCGCACGCGGCGAGATCGACGTCGCTCATCACCTGCTCAGCCTTGTCGAGCGCTACGAGGCATCCCCGGACTTCCAAGAGTCGGGCATCTGGGCCGGGACCCGGGCGCGGATCCTTCGTGCCGAGGGCGATCCGGCCGCCGCGCGGGAGCTCCTGCGCCCGATCCTGGAGCACCGGGACACGGACCTCTACGAGCAGACGGCACGGGAGGCATTCGTCGATGCACTCGAGGCCGCCCTCGAGTCCGGCGACCATGCCACCGCGGATGCGATGGTGGCACGCATCGAGGCGCTCGCCCCGGGCCAACGACCGCCGTCCATTGCCGCTCACGCCCGCCGCGTCAGAGGGCGCCTGACACAGGATGCGGTCGCGCGGGACGAGCTGCTCAGCTCAGCCGCGGAGGAGTTTCGCGCGCTGAAGGCGCCGTTCTGGCTGGCCGTGACGCTGCTCGAGCACGCAGAGCTGCTCGCCGAAAGCGCCTCGAAGGACGCCCCCACCTCCCCGCAGATCGTGCCCCTTCTCGCCGAGGCCGGCGCCATCTTCACGCAGCTCCGCGCCGCGACCTGGCTCGCACGGCTGGCCCGTGTGCGCGGCGCCCCCGTCACCGCGGATTCCAAGCTGCCTGGATCGTAACGGCAGGCCCGGTCACGTGCGGGCTGAGGCACAGGAGAGTCCGGCTGCCCCCGTCGCACCGCAATATGCCGTCGCGGACGCCCCTGCGGCGCGCACCGAAACCGCCTAGACTCCAGCGCACTGCCGCGCCGGCGCTGGCCACATCCGTCCCGGCCGCGGTCCCCGCTGGCTCCCCGCATCACGTTCTCGAAGGACCAACGCCCAATGACCGCCGATCTCCGCCCGGCGTCGACCGCCGGTGCCACGCCCATTCACGACCGCGCCCCGATCGAGCTTCCTCACCGGGTCAGGATGGAGATCCTTGGGGCGGTGCTGCTCGGCATTTTTCTGGCGGCCCTCGACCAGACGATCGTCGGCACCGCGCTGCCGCGAATCGTCACCGATCTGAAGGGCAACGATGTCTACACCTGGGCCTTCACCAGCTACCTGCTGACCGCCACGGTCAGCGGGCCGATCTACGGGAAGCTGTCCGACCTCTTTGGCCGGCGGCCGATCTTCATGATCGGGGTCAGCCTCTTCCTGCTCGGCTCGCTGTTATGCGGCCTGTCGGGCTCGATGCCGTGGTTCATCACCTTCCGCGGCCTCCAGGGGCTGGGAGCAGGAGCGCTCTTCCCGGTCGCGCTCTCGATCGTGGGGGACATCTTCGCGCCCTCGGAGCGCGGCAAGTACCAGGGCTTCTTTGGCGCGATGTTCGGCGTCTCGTCGCTCATCGGTCCGGCCATCGGCGGGATCATCACCGACACCATCGGCTGGCACTGGGTCTTCTTCGTCAACCTGCCGCTCGGGCTGGTGGCGCTGGTCATCATCTGGCGCACGCTGCCAACGGTGCGCGATCGCGACGCCGAGCGGAGCATTGACTATCTGGGTGCGGCGCTGCTGGTTGCGGCCCTGGTGCCGATCCTGATCGGTCTCACCAACAAGCAGTTCGGGCAATGGACCGATGCGGACGTCGGCGGCCTGATCGCCCTGGGCCTGGCCCTGGCGGTGGTGTTCATCTGGGCCGAGTCGCGTGCGCGCGAACCGATCGTGCCGCTCAGCCTCTTCCGCCTGCGCGCCTTCACCGCCAGCGTGGCGGCCATGTTCCTGGCGATGATGGGCTTCTTCACCGCCATCGTCTTTCTGCCCCGATGGTTCCAGGTCGTCGCCGGCAGCTCGGCCACCGAGTCCGGCTACCAGATCCTGCCGCTGCTGGCGGGCCTGATCATTTCCGCCATCGTGACCGGCCAGGTGGTGGCCCGCATCGGTCGCTACAAGGCCCTGATCGTCGGCGCGCTGGTGCTTCTGGCCGTCGGCCTCTTCCTGCTGACCGGCATTCGGCCCGATACACCTCGGCCGCTGCTCTGGCTGTACATGGCGCTCACCGGTCTGGGCATCGGTCCGGCGTTCGCGGTCTTCACGCTCGTGGTCCAGAACAGCGTCCCGGTCCGTGAGCTGGGCACCGGCACCGCGAGCCTGACACTCTTCCAGCAGGTGGGCGGCACCGTGGGGCTGGCGATCACCGGCTC
>JALYXZ010000082.1 GCA_030946825.1 Chloroflexota bacterium
TGCCTTGCCGCGGCCCGATGCCACGACGCGGATCGGCTGACGCTGAGCGGACGTCCGTAGCGATTCGCCGAGCCGCTTGGCCCGCACCGCGTCGCCGCCGACGAGGAGCAGCACGAACCGCCCGCCGAGAAGCTCCCGGAGTCGCCGGATCGTCGGGTCGGCCGGGCAGCGGATAGCAGCGTCGGGTGCCACGCCGCCGAGCTCCGGCAGGCCCGGAGCCGAGCCGCCCCGATCGATGAGCGGTGAGTCCGCGTAACTGAACGGCTGGGCG
The DNA here is from genome assembly GCA_030946825.1 of Chloroflexota bacterium. Classification (GTDB taxonomy): domain Bacteria; phylum Chloroflexota; class Limnocylindria; order QHBO01; family QHBO01; genus QHBO01. The sequence continues at coordinate 272 of JALYXZ010000082.1, forward strand.
AGGCGTCCGGAGTTCACGCGGCGTCGAAACCACGCGGAGCGGACCGAGCCGCGCAGGACGAGGTTGCGCCACGTCCGTCGCAGGCGGCCGCGGGGCACCATGAAGCGCATCGTGGCGTCGGTGACCGCCAGGTTCTCCAACGCAGCCGCCCGTCGCTCGAGGTCATAGCTCGCCAGCAGCTCGGGCCGGGCGTCGCCGCGCAGCACGGAGGCGAGCTTCCAGGCCAGGTTCTCCGCATCTGCCACGCCGGAGTTCAGGCCGCGCGCCCCGAACGGCGACATCAGGTGCGCGGCGTCGCCGGCGAGTAAAGCGTGACCGCGGCGAAACGCCGGCGCGATCCGCTGGTGGAAGCGGTACATCGTCAGCCACATCAGCTCGTAATCGGCACCGCCGATCACCGCGCGAATGCGGCGGTCCAGGCGTCCTGAGCCTCGCTCGTCCTCGAGGTCCGTCTCCGGCGCCAACTGCCAGTCGATCCGCCAGCAGTCGTCGGGCTGTGGATGGATCAGCACCTGGCGGCCGGGGTTCCATGGCGGGTCGAAATAGAACCGTCGCTCGCTGGGGAAGGGCAGCCGGGCGCGGACATCGGCGATCAGAAACAGGTCCTCGAACGAGTGGCCGGGGAACTCCATGCCGAGCGCGTGCCGGACGCCCGAATGGGCGCCATCGGTACCGATGACCTGCTCGGCGGCCACCTCGACGTCGCCCGCCGCGGTCGAGAACGTGAGCCGCACCCCGTCCCTCCCATCGCGAATCGCGGTCAGCCGATGGCCCCAGCGAACCTCGACCCCCAGCTCGGCGAGCCTGGCCAGCAGCATCTCCTCGACCTCGCTCTGGCTGATGTTCACGAACGGCGGGAAGTGCTCGTCGCCGGCTCCCGGGAGCTCGACGCTGAAGAGCTCGCGGTCCCGAAAGTACGTTCGACCGATGCGCCATTGCACGCCCCGGTCGGCAACCGCCTGACCGATGCCGAGGCGCTGCCAGATCTCGAGCGTCTCGCGCTGCATGCAGATCGCCCGGCTGCCCGCGGCCTGGTGCCGAGGTCGGTCGTCGAAGACCTGGCAGCGCACGCCCTGCTGCGCGAGCCGCCCGGCTAGGGTCAGCCCGACCGGCCCCGCCCCGACGACCGCAGCTGGCGTCATCGGTCAGTCCTGGAGCGCGTCCCAGACTTCCCGGTCGCGCTCCGCGGTCCAGATCCGCGGATGGTCAACGCCGCTCAGCTCGTCCCACGCGCGCTGCACGTTGAACGGCATGCAGTGCTCGAAGATCGGGAAGCCGGCATAGCGCGGCGCAAGCTGAGCGTGGACCGCATCGAACGCCTGTTTGAGCGTGCCGCCAGCATCCTTGACCTCGCGAGTCCCGTCGAGCGTGGTGCGCAGGAAATGGCGGGTGTCCTCGATCGCGTGCCCGACGTCGTCGCCATGGACCACCCGCCCGCGACCGCCGACCAGCGAGCGAGGCTGAAGCGCCGCCACGCCGTCAAGGGTGGAGCCGCTCCAATCGGCGATGTGCGCATCGCCCATGTAGGGGGCCGCCTGCGCCTCGACCAGGTCGCCGGCGAACGCGATCCGCTCCTCTGGGAGCCAGACGACCAGGTCACCGGCGGTGTGGCCACGACCGAGGTAGCGCAGCTCGACGAGACGATTCCCGAGGTCGATGGTCATCTCGGTGTCGAACACGCCCGTGGGTCGGGTGAGGCCGGGAATCTCCTCCGCTCCGCGGAAGAGCCGCGGGAAGCGAGCGAGCTCGCTGGCCCAGTCCTGCTCCCCGCGTTCGTCGATCCACTCCCCGGTGTGGCGCTGCGCGATCACCCGCCTGGCGCCAAAGGCGCTGGCGCCCAGCACCCGCACAGCGTGGTAGTGGGTCAGTACCAGATCGCCGAAGGGCTTGGCGCTGATGCCACGCACCACCTCGATCCACTCCCGGGCCATGAGCGGGGTGGCGCGCGCCTCGACGGCCAGGATGCTCTCCTCACCGATGATGCATCCCACGTTGGGATCGCCCTGGGCGGTGTACGCGTAAACCCCTGGGGCAAGCTCCTCGAGCGTGGCGCGTTTGTCGGCGAGGTCCGCCGTGGAGGCGAAGGGACGGGTTGGCACGGACCGATGATACGGCGCCCCGATCCGGGCAGCGCGTCAGCCGGGGAGCTGCGGTGGAAGCTCGACCACGCGGACATCGGCCACGCCATCCGTGCCGGCCAGCCGCTGCAGGAGCGATGAGGGAATCGGGTCGTCGACGCTCACGAACATGGCGGCCTCACCCGCCGCCGCGAGGCGCGAGAGCTCGAGCGATGAGATGTTGATCCCCGCCTCGGCGAGCAGGGTCCCGACTGTGCCCACGATCCCCGGTCGATCGTGATGCCGCGTGACCAGGATGCGGCCGGCGAGCTCGGCGTCCAGGGAGAAGCCGTTCAGCGCGGTGAGTCGCGGGCGGCCGTGGGCGGTCGCACCGGACAGCCGCAGGCCACCGGCCTCGAGGGTGAGCAGGGACGTCCAGGCTTCGACGGCATCGGTCCGTGTCTCGCTGACGGTCAGGCCGCGCTCTCGCGCGACGAGGTCCGCGTTGACCGCGTTGACCCGCTGCTCGGTGACCGGTTCGAGCAACCCGGCCAGCGCGGCCGTGCGTATGAGGGCCGTCTCGTGGGCCGCGATCTCGCCGGCGTAGGTGAGCCCGACGCCATCGAACGGCCCGCTGCCGAGCTGGCGCGCCACGATCGCCAGGCGTCGGGCCAGATCGACGAACGGTCGCAGACGCGGGGCGACGTCGAGCGCCACGGCCGGCGCGTTGATGGCGTACGGCGGCGTCACTCCGGAGAGCGCCATCACCACCTGTTCGGCCATCTCGACGCCGACACGGTCCTGGGCCTCGCGGGTCGACGCCCCGAGGTGGGGAGTGAGGATCGTGTTCGGCGTGCCGCGCAGCGGGCTGTCGGCCGCCAGCGGCTCAGCGGAGTAGACGTCCAGCGCCGCGCCGCCAAGCCGTCCCTCGGTCAGCGCTTCGGCGAGAACCGTCTCGTCCACGATGCCGCCGCGCGCCACGTTCAACAGGTAGGCGCCCGGCTTCATGGCCTCGATCGCGGCTCGACCGACGAGCCCGCGCGTGGCCCGCGTCAGCGGCGTGTGGACCGTGACGATATCGGCGCGCAGCAGCAGCTCCGGCAGTCCCACCAGCCGGGCCCCAGCCTCCGTGGCCTGATCCGCGGTGAGGTACGGGTCGTAGGCGAGCACGCGAGCCTCGAAGGCGGCCACCCGCCGGGCGACGGCTTTGCCGATCCTTCCCAGACCGATGATTCCCACCGTCCGGCCGCGCAGCTCGCTGCCGGTCAGGGCGGATCGATCCCACCTGCCCTCGCGGACCGATGCATCGGCGCGCGGAATGCGGCGCAGCAGGCTCAGCATCAGCGCCACCGTGTGCTCCGCGGCCGCGATCGTGTTGCCGGTCGGGGCGTTGACCACCATCACCCCGGCCTGCGTCGCCGCCGCGAGGTCGATGCGGTCGGTGCCGACGCTCGCCACGCCGACCACGCTCAGCTGCGGAGCGGCCGCGGCGAGCAGCTCCGCATCGACCCTCGTCTGCGAGCGGACGACCAGCGCGTCGTAGCCTTCTCCGTCGGCGAGCAACCGAAGCAGCTCGGGACGCTTCAGGTCGAGACGGACGTGAGTCTGATGCGAGGCGGCCAGCAGATCGATGCCGGCAGCTGCGACCGGCTCGACGACCAGGATGCGCGGCATCCGCGGAGGATAGCGCCGCGGCGCCCGCCGATTCTCCGCCCGGGCAAGCCGGGCCGCATACTGAGCACATGCCGGCAGCGCGAGACCCGATCGAGGTGGTAGTCGAGATCCCGTCGGGAAGCCGCAACAAGTACGAGTACGACCACGGGCGACATCGGTTCGTGCTCGACCGGGTCCTGTACAGCAGCGTCCATTACCCGTGCGACTACGGTTTCATCGAGGGAACCCTGGCCGATGACGGCGACCCGCTCGACGTGCTGGTCGTGATCAGCGAGCCGACCTTCCCCGGGTGCGTGGTCCGTGCCCGTCCGGTGGGCGTCCTGGACATGACCGATGACAAGGGGCACGACTACAAGATCCTGGCGGTTGCCCACGATGACCCGCGCTGGGAAGCGACCTACGCGCTGGAGGGACTGTCGCCGCATCGGCTCCGCGAGATCGAGAACTTCTTCGAGATCTACAAGACGCTCGAGGGGCGCGAGACACAGGTCGCCGGCTGGCTGGGGGTCGAGGACGCGTGGCAGATCATCGATGCCGCCGTCCGGGCCGGTCAGCGGGAAGGGACCACGCCGCCCGGAACCTGGCGCTGAGCAGCCGGCAACCTCAGGAGGTCGTCGCCCGCGATCAGCTGTTCCCGCGCCTGTGCGCGCGGTGCGACGCGAGCAGCTCCTGCCACGCCTCGGCCATCCGCTCCTGCCAACTCGACAGCGCGTAGCGCGCCACGGTCGCCGCCACGACCTGCGGGTCGTAGTCCGGGACGGCAGCGAGCGCGGCCTCCCAGCCACCGTCGTCGGCGACCAGGGTGCCGTTGACGCCATCGATCACGATCTCGCGCAGGCCGCCAATGTCACGCGCCACGACCCAGCGCCCGGAGCCGATCGCCTCCGCCGCGACCAGCCCGAACGCCTCCGCGCGGGTCGGCATCAGCACCACGTCGTGCTCCGCCATCAGGCGCGCAACCTCCGATGGGGTGAGCTCGTGGATCCCCGGACCGGCGCGTGTGTGCGCAAGGCGAAGAGCGAGGTCATAGCCCTTCAGCGGGTTCGCGCCGCCGAGGTACAGGACCCGTCCCCTGGCCTGCGGACGTGGCGACGGGCGGAAGAGGGCATCGTCGTAGCCGGGCGGGATGATCCGCGCCTCGCGACCGATGCGACGCAGGTTGGCGGCGGTGTCCGGCGAGTTGGTGACCAGCATGTCGGCATGCCGGACCACCTGGCGCACGAAGAACCGGTA
>JALYXZ010000087.1 GCA_030946825.1 Chloroflexota bacterium
GTCCTCATCGTCTTCGGTCCGGGGAAGCTGCCCGACATCGGCAACGCCCTGGGTCGCGCGATCCGCGAGGTTCGGAAGGCGAGCGGCGACCTCGAGGACGCGGTCCGAGGGCAGACGTACGCTTCTCCGCCGCCGGATGAGGGACCGGGGACGGACTCGACGACGACAGCGGTAGAGAAGGGTCGCTGACCCTCCTCCCGGATCGAGCCCCTCGTCGTCAGCCCACGCGCGCATCGCCAGGGCGACAATCGGCCTTGTCCGGCGGGTCTCTACGACGACAACATCAGCTCCACCTCCGCCCTGCGCCTCCGGAGCGCGCTGGCGGTTCCTCGATGCACACTGGGGGCGTGGGGTGGGCCATCAGCCACCCGCACGAGGGATCCCGCTCGTGTCTCTTCCCCACCTGCCGTTGATCCTCGCGGTCGTCGCCGCGATCCTCATTAGCGCCGGCCGGCTCCAGCGACGGTGGCCAGTCGCGATCGCTGGCTTCACGTTGCTCGCGGTGGCGGGACTCCCGGTCCTGCCGGGATGGGGCAACGCCTGACGTCAGGACTGCTGCGGGAAGCTATCTGACCCGTGACTACCGCAAGACAGGCGGCGTGGGCGGTGGCCATCGCCGACCACGTTCGGACCGATCGCGCGCCTGACATGCGGCCGGAAGTTGTGGCCTCGGCGCCGCCGTGCCCGCCTCAGGTCGCCCTGCGTCCCTGGCCGGTCAAGGATCCGCCGCCGCCGCCTCCTCCGCTGGAGCGTGCGCTCGACTAGCGGGAACGAGCCTGGTCGCTGGAGATGCCAGGTGAAGCTGCGCGGCGTCTGCTACAACGCCGGGTGGGTCGGTCTCCCTCAGGAACGTCAGACATTCACTGGAAGACCGCGCGGTGACCCTGGCCGTCAAAGGCTCCGACGTACATCAGGCCCAGGGACACTACTGGGAGGTGCGGCGTGATCGCCAGCGACGGATCGGATCCGCACGCAGTGCCGTCGCGCCGCCATTGAGCAGGGGATCACGATGCAGATCGTACTCGCGAGGCTGGGGGATCGATGATGGGATATGACTGGGCCGGTGGGGGCGGCTGGCTCTGGATGCTCGGCGGCCTCTTGCTCGTGATCGAGGTCATCGTCCTCGTCGTCCCCTCGGGCCGCAACACTATGCTTCGGGATGTGGATGATGAAGGTCAGTCTCCGGTGGCCTGCCGTTCCGGCCTCGTGAGCTAGTGACGACGCGGCTCGAGGACTACCTCCTCATCGGCGACACGCACACCGCCGCGCTCGTCGGCATCGACGGCTCCATCGACTGGCTGTGTCTGCCGCGCTTCGATTCGGGCGCGTGCTTTGCCGCCCTGCTGGGCGATGAGAAGAACGGACGCTGGAAGATCGCCCCGGCCGGTGGCATTCGGGCGACGAGCCAGAGCTACCGGGACGGCTCCCTCGTGGCGGAAACGGAGTTCCAGACCGAAGACGGCGCGGTCAGGCTGATCGACGGCATGACCATCCGCGACGGTTCGAACGACAGCCACGTGGTCCGGGTCGTCGAGGGAATCACGGGTCGTGTGCCGATGGCGATGGAACTGATCGCGCGGTTCGACTACGGATCCGTCGTCCCGTGGATGCAACAGGTTGATGGGGAGGACCGGCTGGTTGCCGGTCCCAACGAACTGCGGCTGCGGAGCCCCATCGAGACGCATGGCGAGCATCTGGCGACACACGCGACGTTCAGCGTCGCCGCCGGCGATCGGATCCCGTTCGTGCTCTCGTGGCGGCCATCCTTCGGCTCCGCAGCGGTCGCCGAACAGCCGGAGGCGTGGGCTGCGCTCGAATCGACAACGAACTGGTGGCGCGAGTGGTCATCTCAGTTCAGTGGCAGCGGGGACTGGCAGGATGCCGTCGTCCGATCGCTGATCACCCTCAAGGCGCTCACCTACGCACCCAGTGGCGGGATCGTCGCCGCGCCGACGACCTCACTGCCCGAACGGCTGGGCGGCGTTCGCAACTGGGATTACCGGTTCTGCTGGCTGCGCGATGCGACGTTCACGCTGGACGCCCTCATGCTGGCGGGGTACGCGCGGGAGGCAATCGCGTGGCGGGACTGGCTCCTCCGAGCCATTGCTGGCGATCCCGCCAGCTTCCAGATCCTCTACCGCATTACCGGCGAGCGGCGCGTAGAAGAGTGGGAGGTACCCTGGCTCGCAGGCTACGAGGGCTCCGGCCCGGTGCGGGTGGGCAATGCCGCGTCCGGCCAGTTTCAGCTCGACGTGTACGGCGAGGTGATGAACTCGTTCTTCCTGGGACGACGAGTGGGACTTCCGCCGGACGACTCATCCTGGGCCTTCGAGCGCCACATCGTGGACTTTCTGGAAGATGCCTGGCAGCAGCCGGGTGCGGGAATCTGGGAGAGTCGCGGGCCGGCGCAGCACTTCACGTATTCCAAGGCGATGGCCTGGGTGGCCTTCGATCGAGCGGCGAAAATGGTTGAGCGGTTCGGTGTTCCCGGGGACGCCGATCGGTGGCGCGCCACGGCAGCCGATATCCACGCGGAAGTCTGTGCCAAGGGCTTTAACTCGGACCGCAATTCGTTCGTGCAGGTCTACGGCGGGACGCGCACAGACGCAAGCCTGCTCCGGTTGCCCGCGGTCGGCTTCCTGCCTGCCGACGATCCACGAATCGCGGGAACCATCAAGACCATCGAGCACGACCTGCTGAGGGAGGGCTATGTGCATCGCTACTCACGGTCTGCTGCCGATGACAGCCTGCCGGCGGGCGAAGGAACGTTCCTCGCGTGCGCGTTCTGGCTTGCGGATGCCTACGCGCTCGCGGGGCGCCTGGACGATTGCCGGGCAACGATGGAGCGACTGCTGGCGATCCGAAGCGCAACCGGACTCCTGGCAGAGGAGTACGACACGACCCGCAAGCGGCTGGTCGGCAACTATCCGCAGGCGCTCTCCCACGTCGGCCTGGTCCGAACTGCGATGACGTGGCGGGACGCGCAGGCTGCAGCTGCCATGCGGAACGATTGACACTGGGGCATGCGGGCGTGGTGCGCGTCCGCCCTGCCGGCACTTGACACACATTCTCAGCCTCCTCGGGTCGGGACCAGACGCGAGCTGACCGAGTGCGCTGTTAAACTGGGGATCGGAAGAAGCGCATGTCTGGGCTCCGTGGCGCCCGCTCCGGAGACTCACCCCCGATCGAGAGCCACACCAATCGTGACGGCCATACGCAACAACCCGCGAGACGCCAGTGGAGACGTGCGCCGGTCTGCTCTTCTCGTCGCCCTCGCAGTGGCAGGTCTCGTCGTGTCGGGCTACCTCGCTGCGTTCCAGCTCGGGGTCATTGGCAGTGTCTGGGATCCCCTCTTTGCCGGCGATAGCGAGCGCGTTCTGACGTCATCGCTCTCGCAGGCGCTCCCGATTCCGGATGCGGCGCTCGGCTTCCTCACCTATGCGATCGAGGCGACGCTCAGCGCGGTCATCGCGCTGCGCCCGGCGGTGCCACACACGCTGCGGCTTGCACTTGCCGGGGTGGCGTCGCTGGGAGGCCTCACGGCGATCGGCCTGATGGCATTCCAGGTCGCGGTCGTCCACGCGCTCTGCACGCTCTGCGTGGTGTCCGCGGTTCTCTCCATCGCGTTGGCCGTTGGCGCCATCGCTGCGGCACGGACCCAGGGAGCAGCTGGTTCGGGACAACAACATCGTCCGGAGGAATCGGAACCGTGATCGTTGTCATCACCGGGGCATCGGCCGGCGTGGGCCGTGCGACGGCACGCGCGTTTGCGGCGGAGGGTTGGGACGTTGCGCTGATTGCCCGTGGGGAGGCAGGCCTGGAGGCGGCCGCTGCGGAGATCCGGGAGTTCGGGGTCCGCGCGCTGGTCCTTCCACTTGATGTGTCCGATGCCGAGGCCGTGGAGGCCGCGGCCGGCCGCGTCGAGACCGAACTCGGGCCGATCGATGTCTGGATCAATGACGCCATGGAGTCCGTGTTCGCACCCGTTGCGGAAACCCAGGCCGACGAGTACCGGCGCGTCACCGACGTGAACTACCTGGGGTACGTGTATGGCACCCAGGCGGCCCTTCGGCGAATGTTGCCGCGCGATCGGGGTGTGATTCTGCAGGTGGGCTCCGCCCTCGCGTACCGGTCGATTCCGCTCCAATCGGCGTACTGCGCCTCGAAGCACGCAATCGTCGGGTTCACCGACTCACTCCGATGTGAGCTCATCCACGACCGCAGCCATGTTCGCGTCACCGCTGTCCACATGCCCGCACTGAACACCCCGCAGTTCGGATGGGTACGCAGCAGATTGCCGAAGCGCGCACAACCGGTGCCGCCCATCTACCAGCCCGAGGTGGCCGCACGAGCGATCCTGCACGATGCCCTGCATCCGCGCCGTGAACTCTTCGTTGGCGGATCAACGCTGATGGCCGTCTGGGGTCAGAAGTTTATCCCGGGGATCCTCGACTGGTACCTGGGTCGGACGGGCTACCAGGGCCAGCAGACCGATGAGCGCCAGCCGAACTCGCCCGACAACCTCGCGGGGCCGGTGGACGCCCTCCATGACCACGGCGCCCATGGCCGCTTCGACGATCGCGCGAAGCCACGCTCGATTGCATTGGAGCTGTCGCTGCACCGCGGACTCCTTGCTGGGGCGTTCGGTGCGACCGTCGCTGCAGCGGGCCTGGCGTCGATGGCACTCCGCAGACGTCACGGTTCGTCAGCCGAATGATCGTCGCATTCGCGCCAGCCTACTAGAGCCGCCCGGTCAAGACGGTGTCTCAGTGAGCGTCGACCGCGTCCCGTCTGGTGCGGGTCGCGAGCGACCCGTCGGAAGCGGCGCCTCGGATCCAGTCGGCCGTCCGCGCCGCCAAGGCGGAGATGGTCAGCCCGGGATTCGCGGAACCCTGAGTCGGCAGCACGCTGCCATCGCACACGAAGAGGTTCGGCACGTCCCACGTCCGACACCAGCCATCGACGACAGAATCGTCGGGCGTGAAGCCCATCCGACATGAGCCGACGAGGTGCGCGTAGCGGCGCACGGCCCACGTCTCGGTGGCGCCTGCAGCGCCCAGCACGGCCCGAGCTCGGGCGATGCCGGCCGCCATCATCCGGCGGTCGTTCTCGAACAGGTTGAAGTGAACGTACGGCGCCGGAAGACCGAGGTGATCCTTCGCGGTCGGGTGCAGCGCAACCTGGTTCGCCTCGTTCGGAAGGATCTCGCCCAACACGCCGATCGCGGCGTAGTGGTTGTAGTCGCGCATCTGGAGGAGCAGCTCCTCGCCGAAGGCGCCGTCGAGGTCGGACACGAGGTGCGCCATGGCTATGGGCAGCGGTGAGACGGTCTGCAGGGTATAGCCGCGGGCGAAGTCGTTGCGCGGATCCGTCTCGTAGAACTCCTCGCTGATTGCGCAGGCCGGCGGCGCCTTGTACTGGCGGATCTCCCGCTCGAAGCGGCCCCACACGACCGGACCCGCCTGTGCCATGAGGCACGTGCCGACGCGCCCGCTCGAGTTCGCAAGGCCGTCCGGAAACCGACCGGACGTTGAATTGAGCAGCAGCCTTGGCGTCTCGATGGCGTAGCCGGCGACGATGACGAGCTTCGCACGCTGGAAGGCTTCTCGGGCGCTTCCATCACCGTCGGTCCGCAGGTATCGGACGCCCGTGACGCGCCCGGCCTGATCGAGGGGCAGGTCGAATGCCATCGACCTCACGCGGATCTCCGCGCCGTGCTCGATCGCGCCCGGAATGTGACTCACCAGCGTGCTGCTCTTGGCGCCCACTTTGCAGCCGACCAGGCAGAAGCCGCGCATGATGCAGTGCGGTCGGCGACCCACGGCGCCTGCCGGGATCGCCACCGGGCCACCGGCGACCACCGGGATCCCCAGGCGCGAACAGCCGTCGACCAGCACCTGCCCGGCGGTGCCAGCCTCCAGTGGGCTGTACGGATAGCCGTGCGGGGCTCCCCACGGGTAGCGCGCCGGTCCCGAGACTGGGTACTCGCGCTCCATGGCCGCGTAATACGGTTCGAGCTCCTCGTACCGCATGGGCCAGTCGACGCCGACGCCGTCCAGCGTGTAGGTCTGGAAATCCGATGGGTGAAGACGAGGGCAGAAGGCCGCGTAGTGCACCGTGGAACCGCCGACTCCGCGCCCGGAATTGTTGGCGCCGAATTCGAGCGGTTCGGATCCGCCGGTGATCCTGCGATCGTTCCAGAACAGCGAGCCCGAGCCCGCCTCGTCAGAGACCATGTCCGATTCCGTGTCGTGCCAATCGCCAGCTTCCAGCGCCACGACCGAGAACCCGAATCTGGCCAGCCGCTCGGCGAGAACCGCGCCACCCGCCCCGGTCCCAATGATCGCGACGTCCACCTCGTCGGACGGGCGATATTCGCGCATCTCGCCGTCCAGTTTCCAGTTCGAGGCGATGTTGACGTTGAGCCTCATCGCTGCGCGCCCTTCAGCTGATGCGGTGTCCCGAGTGGTCCGCCGGTCCCGGCCCCGGGCTCGTCGCGCGGCGCATCGGGGTCCGCGCCCAGCGGGGACTGGCCGGCACGACCGGCATTGCTGCCGCTGGATTCCCCGCGGAGGCGGGCCGCCTGGATCTGCCGCAGCCGCTCGAGGTCCCGCCGTCGATCCGCGCCGGCCTCGCGCCCCTCCCACGATTCGCGCGCCCCGTGGTTCAGCGCGGCATAACCGCGCGGATACGCCGGGCCGCCGAACCCGATCTCGTCCCATGCCTCGGGGTGGGCGTAGTACACCGCCGTGATCTGCCGCACGGCGATGTTGACCCACCAACGACGTGCCGGCAGCACCTGCCAGGTGGCGCCTTCGGGCGCCCCGAGACGGATCGCATGGAGCACATCGGTCTGCGCCTGATCGTCGAGATCCGCGAACGCGCGCCCGTGACGGGCCAGGGCGGTTTCATCGATGCCGGCCAGGCCCTGATCCCAGGCCTCCGTGAGGAGCGGCAGGTCGTCGAATTCGAAGCCCGTAGTGCCGGCAGTGGCACATCGGTCGTCGATCCAGGGAGCCAGCGGGATGCGGCGCTCCGGCGGTCGGGCGTCCTGCGGCAGCACGCGCTCGCAGAGCGCCTCGAGCGTCCGCTGCACGTGAGGTCCGAAATGCCGGTACGGGGGAACGTTGTGGACGCGATCCAGGACCACCTGTCGCGTCGCCGCGTCCCAATGGCCGCGCTCACCAAGGCTGTCCGCTCCGGGAAATCGAGTGCCGGGCATCAGGCGTCGCCGTCGGCCGAACCACCGCGGCGCATCATGGCCGCGACCATGCCCAGCAGCCCGACGGCGGAGAACAGCAGCGGCGCGAACAGTGGCGGACCTAGCGTCGCCGTGAACCGTAGGTTGTGGAAGCCGCCGGGCATTCGGTGGATTCCGCGCAGATGCAGGCCGAAGCCCAGCACGCCGTCCAGGAACGTCGCGGCCGATGCGGCCGGCAACACCCGCGTCGCCATCCGCTCGCTTACAGCGGCCCCGATCGCGGCGCCCACCATCGGCGGCGTCACGAGGATCGGCGTCCACATCAGCTTGTCGTTGTAACTGCCGCGTAGGTGCTCAAAGTAGGCTTCGCCCGCGGCCAGAACCGCGAATCCGGCCGCGGTCACGGCCATGCCCCGCTGGAAGCGCCCCGTCGCGATCTCTGCGGAGAGCCGCCGGACGAGGCCGCCCGACGGACGCGGATGCCGACCCAGGTGCAACAGCGCTTGCCGCGGGCCGACCGTCTCGGGTCGCAGGGCGGCCGCATAGAGGCCCAGTGCGCCGACAATGCACATCAGGAGCGGCGCGAAGAGCGGCGGACCCATGACCAGGTTGTAGCGCCCGAGTCCAAACCCGCCGGGCATGCGGTGAACGCCGCGAAGGTGCAGCACGAACCCGATTAGCCCGTCGACGAAGGACGCACCGGCGACCGCGGGCAGCACCGTGCGGGCGGACCGCTCGCTGATGACTGCCTCGCCTGCCGCGATCACGCTCGGCGGTGTCAGCAGCACCGGCGTCCACATCCAGCGATTGGAGAAGTTCCCACGAGCGTGTTGCAGGTACGCCTCGACGCCGCTCACGATGGCCGAAAACGCGGCCATCAACGCCATCATGCGCTGGAAATGGCCAGTCGCGATCTCGTCGTGAACCAGCC
>JALYXZ010000092.1 GCA_030946825.1 Chloroflexota bacterium
GATGGCAGAGGGGGATCAGCTCTGCGGTGCGCTTGGCCGCGGCGATCCCCGCCAGCTGCGCGACGACCAGGACGTCGCCCTTGGGCCCGCCGGCCTCAAGGACGGCGGACAGCACTTCCGCACGAAAGCGCACGGTCGCTGCCGCAACTGCACGACGCGGGGTCACCGGCTTGCCGCCGACATCGACCATCCGCGGCTCGCCGCGCGGCCCGAAGTGCGTCGGCTGCGTCATCCGCCGACCTCCACGCTGGTCGGGTCCAGGACGATCGTGTCGTAGCGCTCTCCGGCAGCGGCCCGGGCGAGACCGCGCGGGATGGTCAGCAGCGCGTTCGCCGCGGCCAGCGACCGCAGCTGAGATGAGGCCTGGCCGCCCGCAGGACGGGCGCGCCAGTCCCCGTCCTGCCGCGAGAGGACGACGCGGAGGTACGCCTGTCGGTCGGGGTCCTTGTCCATCGGCTCGGTGAGCATCGCCTGCTGGTGGTCACGGCCGTCTCCGGAGCGGCTGAGCATCGCGCGGATCAGCGGCCGGACGAACAGCTCGAAGGTGACCAGGGCGCTCACCGGGTTCCCCGGCAGGCCGATCACCGGCGTGCCGCCGACATCGCCAAAGGCGAGCGGCTTGCCCGGCTGCACCGCGATCCGCCAGAAGCTCAGTCGACCGATCCGCTCCAGCACCGGGCGCAGGTAGTCGCGCCGACCGACGCTCACGCCGCCTGAGACGACGAGCAGGTCGCCATCGCCGGCCCCCCGAACCACAAGCTCCTGCAGGGCTGCCTCGTCATCCGCCGCTCGTGGCAGGCGAATCGGCTGCGCTCCAGTTTCCTGAACGGCGGCGGCAAGGCCGAAAGAGTTCGCATCGTGGATCTGACCGGGCTGCAGGGGCTGTCCGGGCGGCACCAGCTCATCACCGGTGACCAGGATCACGACGCGCGGACGGCGGCGCACCTCGAAGGTCGCAAGGCCCAACGAGGCGAGGACCGCGATCGCGGCGGGGCCGAGCACGCCGGGCAGGCAGACCGTTTCGCCGGCGCGCGTGTCGTGGCCGGCGGCGCGGATGTTCGCCCCGAGCGTCACCGCCCCTCTGATCGTCACTGCACCATGCGACTCCTCGGTCTCCTCGACCGGCACCACCGCATCGGCTCCGGCGGGAAGCGGCGCGCCGGTCATGATCCGTAGCGCGCTGCCGGGCGCCAGGACCGCCGCCGGGCCACCCCCCGCAGCCGCTTCGCCGCTGATCGGAAGCGGCCCGGGGAGGTCGGCGGTGCGGACGGCAAAGCCGTCCATCGAGGAGTTGGCAAAGGGAGGCACGTCGGTTTGCGCGACGTATGTCCGGGTCGCCGGCACGCGTCCGAGTGCGTCCGCGAGCTCGACCGTCTCGACGCCGACCGGGCGTGCTGCACCCAGGATCCGTTGCCGGGCCTCGTCGACGTCGAGCATCGGCTCAGGTCCCATAAGTTCAGCCGCCATCGGTTCAGACGCCGAGCTTGATCCGGGTCTCGATCAGGCCCAGAATCCCCGACCTGGTCAGCGTGCCGACGACCTGACGGCCCTCGGTCACGACTGGCAGCTGGCGCACCGGCTTCTCCTGGAAGAGGCGGAGCGCGCCCTCGATCTCCGCATCGGGCCCGATGGTCACGATGTCCGGGTAGCGGGTCATGATGTCGGTCACCCTCGCCGTCTCCCACGATTCGCGTGGCACCCGCCGCACGTCCGACAGGGAGACCACCCCGGCCAGGCCGCCATCGTCGTGTCGGACCAGGAAGGACTGGTGTTCGCCGCGCAGCATCCGCTCGTTGATCAGCGACGCGACCGTCTCGTTCGGCCCGACCGAGGCCGGATCGGAGTCCATCAGGTCACGCACCTTCACGCCTCGCAGCGAGCGCTCGACACTCATCCGCGCCACCGCTGCCTCCGCCGCATTGGACAGGAACCAGCCGATCAGCGCCAGCCAGATGCCGCTGAACAGGCCTCCGGGCTGGAACGCCAGGAAGACGCCGAGCCCGATCAGGAAATATCCGAACAGGCGCCCGACCGTCGCCGCATTGCGCGTGGCGGCGTACTCGTCGCGTCGTAGCTTCCAGAGGAGCGCCCTCAGCAGCCGGCCTCCATCCATCGGAAAGCCGGGGATCAGGTTGAAGAGCCCCAGGCTGATGTTGATGTAGCCCAGCCAGCTGAGCAGCGCGTCCAGCGGGCCGCCCGCCTCCCCCAGCGCGGAGTCCGCGAGCAGCAGCAGGCCGCCGATCACCAGGCTCGAAATCGGCCCCGCGGCCGCGATCAGCGCCTCGTCACGCGGGCGCTTCGGCTCCTCCTCGAGGTTCGCGGCGCCGCCGAAGATGAAGAGCGTGATGCTGCTGACGCGGAGATGGAAGCGGCGCGCCACGACCGCGTGAGAGAGCTCGTGTGCCAGGACGGACGCGAAGAAGAGCAGCGAGGTGGCGGCAGCCACCGCCCAGTACAGCCCTCCGGGCCAGTGCGGGAACTCCGCGGGAAACTGGCGCACCGCGAGGGAGTAGGTGATCAGAAAGGCGATCACCAGCCACGAGGGATGGACCGCGAGCTCCACGCCGAGGAGACGTCCAATCCGCACGGCGCCCATCAGCGGAGTGTAGCCGAGGCGCCGATCAGAGCATGTGGGCCGCTTCGGCAGGATCCCGGCGACGCATCAGCCGCGCGCCGAGCAGCAGCGCGGCGAACGCGCTGACCAAGATGGCCGCACCGGCCGCCAGCGACGCCTCGAACCAGAATCCCTCGGGAAACAGGCGGATCAGGTTCGACTGAGGCCCGAAGAGGTAAGTCCCCTCGCGGAACAGCAGCCGGTGGAAGGCGAGAAACGCGGCGTCGAAACCGATGACCAAGGTCGACCCGGCCACCAGCGCCGCGACGCCGACCGAGCCCGCAGCGAGGATCAGCAGGCGGCCCCGACGGCGCGGCTCCCAGCGCAGAGCCAGGGCCGACAGCGCGAGCACGACCAGCGCGACGACGTCCGCGATCGTTAGCGTCCGCACCAGACCACCGACGTCCTGCATGTGGCTCCGCTCGGTGGAATCGAGGAGCGTACCCCTGCCGGGGACGGTGACGACGAAGTCCCCGCCCGTGAACAGCTCCCGCAGGATGGTGGCTGTCAGGCGGTCGACCGTCGCCTGATCGGTCCCCAACCGGAGGCTGGAGCCGTTTCGCACCTGCTCGAGGTGCACGAACCACGGATTGAACAGGAGCAGCGGTCCGGTCAGCGTCAGGCAGCACGCCGCTGCCGCCCAGAACAGGAGCCCAACGACGGCGGGGGCGCGGGACGCCGACCCGTCGCGGTTGGCGGCCGTCAGCGGAAGCGGGTGGCGAAGCGGCTGGATCCGATCGTCATCGACAGGACGAATCCGACGATCGCGATGACGATCGCGCCGAGCAGCGCGGGCAGGAACCCGCTGACCGTGAAGCCGAGCCGGAGCTGTGCGCTCACCGCGCCGGTCAGCAGCAGCATCAACGCGTTGATCACGAGCAGGAACAATCCCATGGTCAGCATCGTGATCGGGAAGGTGAGGAGCCGCAGAATCGGCCGCAGGTAGGTGTTGAGCAGGCTGAATGCGAGCGCCACGAGCAGCAGCTTCCACCACTCCCCCACGAACCCGATGCCGGGCACCAGCACCGTGGCCACGTACAGCGCCACGGCATTGACCACGATCTGGACGAGCCTGTTCACGGGGCTAGCCTACCCGATGAGCAACCGCCGCGCCCCGGCGTCGCTGGCCCGGACCACTGCCCGTCACTCCAGCGGAATCGACTCACGCGGCTGTGGCTCGCTGGTCTCCGCCTTGTCGTCGGCCATCGCGATCCAGCGGTCGATGTAGGTGCGGGCGGCGAGCAGCTGCTCCCGCCCCGCGGCCTTCATGTGCCGCCGAGCATCCTCGGGAAAGACCGTGTGCATCAGGGACCAGAAGGCCGCCTCGAATCCCGCGCCGCGGGACTCGCGCCCGGACCCTGACTCCTGGCGCTCCAGCCGCCGCTCGAGCTCCTCGATTCGCGCGCGCAGATCGGTATCGGTCTGGTTGTCAGCCATGGTTGCCTCCTTTGGTGGTTGCCGGGCTCGCCGTTCCGGTCGCGGCAAAGCGGATCTGCAGGACGTGGTCCTCGAAGTGTGCCCCCTGCGTGGGAGCGTCGATCAGCACGCGCGGCAGGACCAGGTTCCGTCGCCACGCGCCGACGTCGATCACGATCTCGTCCCCGTGGCGCGTCAGCGCGATCTGCTCACGGCTGGTGAACGGAAGCTCCAGCGACAGCACGAAGCCCTGGTCGTCGCGCTTCACCGAATAGGGGCGACCGCGGTAGTAGAAGTCGGTCGGGCTGCGATCCCCGTAGATCGCGACCGCCAGCTCCCGAAGCCTTTCGATACCGACCACCTCGCGGTCGAAGTACGGCGCCCTGAGCACCGGGATCGGCGCGAAACTCTGCTCGACGATCGGCCCGTACGACTGCTGCGCCTCGTACCAGCCGCGGAAGTAGGGTCCCACCTCGGCCGGCAGGATCCGGTTCACGACCACCAGGTCGGTCGGGTAGTCGTAAAGGTGAAAGTAGGTGAACGAGCGTTGCGCCTCCCTGATCACCACGCTCTCCAGGGTGAGCACCACGCGGACCGATGTCTTCGACCCATCGGCCAGCAGGCTGCGCATGTACTCCAGCCTGGCGAACAGGTTCTCGCCCGCATCGAACACCTCGTCGCCGGGCATCGGGATGCCGACCACCCGATGGATCAGCGGCCCGGTCAGCTTCGTGATTCGGCGCCCGATCGGCTCCACCTTCTCCATCCACCACTTCGCCGCCTCGGGCAGGGAGAGGAGCCGCAGCGTCTCGCCGGTGGGTGCCGCGTCGACAACGATGACGTCGTACTTGCCGGAGTCGTGATGCTCGGCGATCCACAGCAGGCTGCCCACCTCGTCCATGCCGGGCAGGACCGTCATCTCTTCGGCGAGCACCTCATCCAGGCCGCGCCAGCGGAGCACCGAGGCTGCGTATTCCTGGATCCGTCCCCAGTAGCGCGCCACGTTGAAGAACGCGTCCGACTCCTGGCCCCACAGGTTGGGGACCACCTCGATCGGTTCGGGGCCGAGTTCCCTGCCCATCGCGTCCCCGAGGCTGTGCGCGATGTCGGTCGACAGCACGATGGTCTTCATGCCGGCGTCCGCGCAGGCGAGCGCGGTCGCGGCCGCAACGCTCGTCTTGCCGACACCTCCCTTACCGGTGTAGAGCA
>JALYXZ010000115.1 GCA_030946825.1 Chloroflexota bacterium
TCAGTGAGTTGCACGAGGACAGCAACGGGGATCTCCCGTACCCCCTAGTCCAAGCCTCGCCGCGGCAGACCTGTGCAAATGCGGCACCAGCACGACGTCGCCATCGCGGCCGCTACCCGACGAACAAAGGTCTTCGTCGGTAATGTAACGGGGACCGCTGGACCAGCGCGCCGGCCGTCGACAAGAAAGGACAGGCCCAGGGACTCTGGCTCTGCCGGTCGCCGAGGCCCAGATCAGCTCCGCTCTAGCGCATTCCGAAGCGCGCCGAGGTGCTGTTGGTTGAGCCGCTTGACCATTAGGCCCATGAGTGGAGCCAGGATCCGGCCGATGCCCCGTGCTTCGGGATGCGGGTTCAGTGTCACTCGAGTGCCCTCGGCGACGGGTTCGACCAGGTAGCGACCGCTCGGGCGAATCATGCCTGCCCACTCGTCCTCGAACGCGACTTCGCGCGGGACCTCGACGCGCACGACGCGGACGGTCGAATCGAACGTCTGACCCATCGCCTTCGACACGTAGCGATAGCGTGCCCCTGCCTGCCCTGCCTCGCCGTCCAGGAGGGTGGTGGTCTGCATGTCACTTTGCCAGCGCGGCCAGTTTCGTAGGTCGGCGAGGAACGCGAACACATCCTCCGGCGCGCCGCGCACCGTGCCGCTGATGTTGACGTTGACCATGTCCGCATGATAGGCGCTTCAGGTCGGCCTGCTTCCGAGAAATCGCGCCTGTCCTCGTCGTCGCTAGGCGTTTCGGTTGCTTAGGTGAAGCAGATCAACAGCGCGCGGGAGACGCCCAACCAACCCAAGTGCTGCTCGATGCCAGCGCGGAGTTCGCGATAGTCGCCCGCAAGCCGATCGCCGAGCTCGACCGGCTGCTCGAGCAGGGCGAGATCAGCGGCGACCGTCACGAGGAGCTGCTTGGCATGTTCCGCGTCGCGGCGCGCCCGGAGCGACGAAGGCCGGTACGTCCAGTAAGGGCCGCCCCGCTAGGCTGCGACGAGGGCCCGGCATTCGACGTGTGCCGAACCGGAGGCGCAGATACAGCGTCGGATTCCGCCATTTTCGCAGGCATCGCACGCTCAGCGGCACAGCGTTTAGGCCGAGCGGAGCCACAATCCGATGCTCTGCCAATTGAGCTAAGGCCACCACGCTCCGGCGATCGGTGGGGAGCGGCGGCCGATTCTCCCACGGGCCCGATGGAGGGTCAAACCATCCGTGCCGCGACCGATGCGCTACGGTGCCGCGGTCAAGGGATGGCTTGGCTGCCCTTTCGATCCGTGGCCCGGTAGACTCCTGCACAGGACGCGTCGATGGACCTGCCTCTACCAGATCGGCCCGACCGGGAACGGGTTCCTACGCTCCTACCGTGACGAGGTGATGCCGCGGCTGTGAAAGCGACGACCGCTGCTGGCGCTGCGGCGGGGCTCGATTGATCGCGCGGCTCGGGCGGCGATCGCGGCTCATCGGGGGCGTACTGGTCGCTTACGGCGCGATCGGGCTGCTGGTGCTGCTGTTGGGCATCTCGGTGGGCTGGAGCGCCGCGGATCGCGTGGAGCGCCTGCTCGGCGACGCCAACGCTTCGGTGGCCGCGGCCGCCACCGCCGTGCGCCACGCGGCCGACGGCTTCACCGGCTTCGGCCGCAGCGCCGGCGAGGCGCAGGCGGCTGCATCCCAGGCAGCGGCGGTCTCGCGCGACACGTCGGTGACGATGAGCAACCTCGCCTCCTCGATGTCGATCAACATTCTCGGCAGCCAACCGCTCGCGCCCCTGGGTGGCGACTTCCGGCGCGCCTCCGACCAGCTTGGGACGCTGGCCGCCGACCTGGATCGCATCGGCGGGTCGCTGGGGTCGAACCGAACCGACCTGAGCACCATCCAGTCCGACCTGCGGGTGCTCGCCGACCGCCTCGACGAATTTCGCGGCGGCTCGAGCGCGCGCGCCGGCTCGGGGTCGGGAGCGCCCCCGATCGGGCTGTTGTTGGCCGGCTTCCTTCTGTGGGTCGGCGTGCAGTCAGTTGCCGCCATCGCCATCGGTCTGTGGCTGCTCCGGCGAGCGGACCCACTCGTCGGCTGACCGCCAACCGGCGGCCTCAGCCGGCGCTGTGAATGATCCGCCGCAGGCGCATCAGGGAGACGACGAACAGCGCGGCGCCGATTCCGCCCAGCGCCCAGAGCATCCACACGTTCCGGACCCAGCCGCGCAGCATCGAATCCTGCAGCAGCTCGATTCCATGCGTGACCGGAAGCGCGTAGGCCACGTATCGAACCCCGGTGCGGAACTCCTCGACCGGAAGCACGAATCCGCTGAAGAAGACCGATGCGAGCAGCACCAGCATGCTGAGCTGCACCGCCTGGCGCTGCGAGTCGGCAATCAGCGAGATCAGCAGGCCGACGCCCAGCGACGCGAAGGTCAGGAGCGCCACGATCCCGACGAAGGGCAGCACGCCGCCCAGCAGCGGAACGTTGAGCACCCTGACCAGCAGCGCCGCGACGATGGCGGAGATCACTCCGGAGAAGATGGCGTACGCGACGTACTTGCCGATCAGCAGCTCCATCGAGTTCACCGGCGAGACCCGGAACAGATCCATCTGGCCGCCAAGCCGCTCCCGCACCATCGACAGGGCGGTAAGGGTGATCGCCAGGTGCTGGAGCACGAGCGCGAACACGGCAGGGCCGAAGAAGTCGATGACGCTCGGGGAGGTGGGCGCGACGTTCTTCGTGTCGGCGCGGGTCGGCTGGGCGATGAGCTCGGGTGAGACCTGCGTGCCGTCGAGCGGGACGGCCCCGAGGCCAGCCTTGGCGACGCGCCTGATGATCTCGCTGTTCAGCCGGTTGACGAGGGCGTCGACGGCCACCCGCGCGAGCCCATCGGCAACCGGGTCGACTTGGTTCCATTCGGCGCGGACGACCGCCTGCTTGCCGCTCTTCAGAGTCGCCGCAGGGTTGTCCGGCGCAATGACCAGGAACGCGATGCTCCGATCCTGCAGCCGGCGCTCGGCAGCGGCGGCGTCCTGACCGATGTGGGTGATCTGCAGCCGCCCCTCGGTCAGGTTCTGATAGAACGCGGCGTCCCGCGGCAACCCAGCGTTGGCGGGGATCACCAGCTCAGTGGCAAATGGATCGCGAACGCCCTTGTATCCGATGCCGAAGATCAGCATCACCAGGAACGGCCCCAGGACCAGGCTGAGGATTGCGCCGGGACGCCGTATCAGCTCGCGGATCTCCTTGCCCATGAACGAGAAGATGCGGACCATGCTCTTCAGGAAGCCGACGATCATCGCCTGTCTCCTGGCGCGTCCTGCCTGCCCTCTGCCGACTGCCCTGGCGCCTCCGCCTCGTCCCCCTGGCTGCGCTGGCGTTCCACGAGATCGGCGAAGACCTCGTCGAAGGTGGGCTGGTACTCGTTCAGCGCGACGACCCCGACGCCACCCTCCTGGATCGCCTCGACCACGCGCGGCGTGGCTCGCCCCGCATCCTCGGCCACGACCACCAGTCGCCGGTCGCCGTCACGCCGCACCACGGTGATCCCCTCGATTCCGCCGAGCACGCCGGGGTCGACCTCCGCATCGGTCTCGACCTGGAGCAGCTCTCCACCGAAGACGTCCTGACGAAGCCGTTCTGGCGCGTCAAAGGCGATCAGCTCGCCCTGCGCCAGGAGCGCGACCCGGTCGCAGTACTCCGCCTCGCCCACGTACTGGGTGGTGATGAACAGCGTGCGCCCCGCATCCCGAAGGCGGCGCAGCTCCTCCCAGATCGCCTCGCGCAGGATCGGGTCGATGCCGCCGGTCGGCTCGTCGAGGAAGATGACCTGCGGGTCGTGCACCAGCGCGCAGGCCAGCTCGAGCCGGCGCTGCATGCCCCCCGACAGGTCCTTGGCCCGTCGGTTCCGCGCCTCCCACAGATCGACGACCTGCAGCGCGCGCTTGATGAGCCGGCCGCGCTGCCAGGGGAAGATGCCGAAAAGCGCGGCGACGAAGCCGACGTTTTCCCTGGCGGTCAGATCCTCGTACAGCGAGAAGAGCTGCGGCATGTAGGCGATCCGCTCGCGGGCGTGGCGACTGAAGCGCTTTGGATCCTCGCCGAGGACCCGGATCGTCCCCTCGCTCGGGGCCAGGATGCCGGTCAGCATCCGAACCGTGGTCGTCTTCCCCGATCCGGACGGCCCGATCATGCCGAGGATGATCCCCTCTTCCACCTCGAACGAGAGATGCTGGACGGCGGTCTGGTCCCCGAACCGCCGCGTCACGTCGCTCAGTTGCACGAGCGCCTGGGCCGACGGGCCGGTCATCGCAGGCTGCGAGGTGGACTCGGGATCGAGAGGGCGGGCTTGCACGCCGCCCCGGCAAAGCAACCGTCGTGCCGGCACCTCGTCGGGCCTCGCTTCCGCGGCGCCGGCGGCCGCTCAGACAAGGTCCCGCAGGCGAGCGGCATCCCGGAAGGCATGGCCGCCGATGTCGTTGTTGAAAAAGGCCCACACGTCGAGCCCGGCCTCGCGCCAGGCGCGAAACCGCGACGCCCACTCTGCCAGCTCGTGGGTGGGGTAGCCTCCACCGTACACCGTGCCGGAGCCGTGGAACCGCACGTACACGAACGGCCCGACCGGCTCGGGGAGCGTGGTCGAGCCAGGCATGTCGTGCAGGCACAGGGCAACCCGGTGCGTGTTCAGCGCTCGACGGACCTCGGGCAGATACCAGCGGGCATCGCGGAACTCGACTGCCTGCGGCGGCCCGCTGGGCACCGCTTCCAGGAAGGCGTCCAACCGCGCGAGGTTCGGCTTCCACCGAGGCGGGAGCTGGTAGAGCATCGGTCCGAGGTGCGGCCCGAGTCGTCGGACCCGCGTCCAGAGTCGGTCCAGCGGCTCGGCCGGCTCGCGCAGCCGCCGCACGTGGGTCAGGTAGCGGCTCGCCTTGGTCGCGAAGCGGAACCCGACCGGCACCCGCCGCGCCCACGAGCCGAACACCGTGGCTGACGGGAGACCGTAGAAGCTGGCATTGAGCTCCACCGTGTCGAACAGCGTCGCGTAGTGCTCCAGCCAGCGCTGGACCGGGAGCCCATCGGGGTACAGGTCGCCGCGCCAGTGGCGGTATTCCCAGCCGGAACAGCCGATGCGGACCTCGGGCGCTGCCATGCACGGTCCCCTTGCCGAATGTGGGCCAACGCCGGCAGTGGCATGCCACCTGCTCGTCGGCTGATCATGCGGGCCATCTGGAATGGTGCCATCAGCTTTGGACTGGTCTCCATCCCGGTCAAGCTGTACACCGCCACCGAGTCGAAGGACGTCCGCTTCCGCCTGCTGCACAAGACCGATGGCGCCCGGATCGTGGAGAAGCGCTTCTGCGAGGCTGAGAACGTCGAGGTCGGCTGGGAGGACCTGGTACGTGGCTACGAGGTGGCCAAGGACCAATACGTCATCCTCGCGCCGGAGGAGATCGATGCCGCCAAGCCGGAGAGCAGCACCACCATCGAGATCGGCGACTTCGTGGAGCTGACCGAGATCGACCCCATCTACTTCGAGAAGAGCTACTTCCTGGAGCCCACCAACGTGGGCGCCAAGCCCTTCAACCTGCTCATGCGCGCGCTGGACGAGACCGGACGCATCGCCGTGGCGCGGGTCACGATCCGCACCAGGGAGCGGCTGGCCACGCTGCGCACCTACGACGGCACCCTCGTGCTGGAGACCATGTTCTGGCCCGACGAGATTCGCTCGACCGGCGGACTGGATCTGTCCGAGGGCGCGGAGCAGAAGGCGTCCTCGCGGGAGTTGCAGATGGCCGAGGCACTGGTTCAGAACCTCTCAGGTCGCTTCGACCCTGCGCAGTACCGCGATCAGTATCGCGCCGCGCTGGAGGAGCTCATCCGGCGCAGGATGAAGGGCGAGCAGCGGAATTCGCGCCGACGCCGACCGCAGCCGAAGATCGTCGACCTGATGGACGCGCTGCAGGCGAGCGTGACCGCCATGCACGAGCGGAAGGCGTCGGTTCGTCGGCCGCATGCAGCCAAATCGGGTGGCGCCGCCAAGGCGCCTCGCGCGTCGCGGCGAAAGCGCTCGGTCAGCGCCGCCTAGCGCTCCGCCAGGTCCTGGTCCGTCCCGCCCGCGGGGCCGTCCGGACTCTCCAGGTGCCGGCGTTCGGCGGGTACGAATTCGCCGCCGCCTGCCGTCAGGTCCTCGCTTTCGCCGGTCAGGGCCCCGCCACCGGCACCCCTGCGATCCAGCGGCCCCGGAAGCCCGGCAAGTGTGACCTCAACCGGCGTTTCCTGGGCCGCGGGCTCGGGAACGTGGCCCTCGCGCTCGGAAGACCCTGCACCTGGTCGGCGCTGCTCAGCCAAGCCGATCCTCCTTGGCCTCGGCCAGAACGACCCGCGGCAGGCCGGCACGAAGGACACCGCCGCTGGATGGAGCCTCGCCCGGCGCCCCCTGCTCACGCGCCATTCCGGCCGGCAGGGACGGTTGGGCTCCGACCATGGGGCGGTGCTCCGATGCCACCTGCAGCGTGTGGACCACGTCGACGACCACGTAGAGCTGGCGGTGGCCGCCGTGGTCGAGGTACTCCACGGTCTCCCCGATGCGCGGCAGCGCTGCGGGGTGCTCCAGATCCGCGGGCAGCGGCCCACCATCGGTCGGGAAGATGACGGTGTATGGCGTTCCGGTCGAAGCCGGCGCATCGTCACCGGCGGCCGGCGGATCGTCACCGGCGGCCGGCGGCGGCACGCGACGCGTGGTCATAAGACCCGTTGCCTGCAAGCTTCAGGCCGCCCGCAAAGGCCCGTTCGGGGCGAGTTTCTCTACGGCCTTAGACGACCTGCTGACCGAGCTGCTTGAGCTCCGCCATGCGTTCCCCCAGCGCCTCGAGCTCCTCGCGGGAGAACCCCTGGCGCACGGCCCGGAACATCTCGCCCTCCTCCTCCTCGATGTGGTGCTCGAGATTCTCCTTGGCGACGCTGAACTTGGCGGCCCACGTCTCGTCGGCCGTATCGGTCTGCCCGAGCTCGCCGAGGATCTGGTCCACGACGTGGTGCTCCTCGTATCCCTCCAGGGCCAGCTCGCGGGTCTTGGGATGCTGCTTCAGGACGGGGTAGAAGATCTCCTCCTCGATCCGCTCGTGGATCTCCAGCTCCCGCTTCAGCGCAGTGAAGAGATCGGACCGTGTCTTCGTCGCCCGCTCGGTGGTCGCCTCTCCCTCGGCGAGCATCTTCTTCACCTTGTCGTGGTCGCTCTTGAGGAGCGAGATCGCGTCCAATGGTCTTCCTCCTGGTGACCGAGGTCGTAACTGGTGGCTCGCAAACGCGCCAGATCAGCGAGGGCTCGTCTCCTGCACTTCGCCCCGCCATGCACCGGTGGGGGTGCCCCGCTGCTCGATGAACTGCTTGAAGCGCTCCAGGTCGCCCTGCACCCGGCGGTCCAGGAAACCGAGCGCCGCGCCGCTGCTCTCGACGACGCCCTCTGGCTCAACATCCAGGCGCAGGTTGATGCGAGCCCGATTCGGTCCTGCCGGCTCGAAGCTCACGACCCCCGCGTTCTGCGCC
>JALYXZ010000123.1 GCA_030946825.1 Chloroflexota bacterium
GATCGAAGCGTTTCAGCCGGAGGCATCGGCGCCGATCCCGGCCAGGCGCTCGGCCTGTTCTCGTTCGGCAAGTGGCTCGACGACACGGTCGAGATCGCCCTCCAGCAGACCTGGCAGGTTATGGACCGTGAGCCCGATGCGGTGGTCGGTGACGCGGTCGTCGGGGAAGTTGTAGGTCCGGATCTTCTCCGCCCGCTCGCCCGTTCCCACCTGCGAGCGGCGCACGTCGCCGCGCTCCTCCGCCTGCCGCTGCTGCTCCAGCTCCAGGAGGCGCGCGCGGAGGATGGCGAGCGCCTTGGCCTTGTTCTTGTGCTGGCTCTTCTCGTCCTGGATGGCGACCATCAGCCCGGTCGGCAGGTGCGTGACGCGCACCGCGGAGTCCGTGGTGTTGACGCTCTGGCCGCCCGGGCCGCTGGATCGGTAGACGTCGATCCGCAGATCCTTGTCGGGGATCACCAGGTCGACCTCATCGGCCTCCGGCAGCACGCTGACCGTCACCGTCGAGGTGTGGATCCGGCCGCTCGCCTCGGTGCTCGGCACCCGCTGGACGCGGTGCACGCCGCTCTCGAACTTGAGCCGGGAGAAGGCATGATCGCCGGCGATCTCGGCGATCACCTCCTTCATGCCGCCCGCCGCGCTCTCGCTGGTCGACAGCAGCTCCACGCGCCAGCGGTGCCGGTCCGCGTAGCGCAGGTACATGCGCAGCAGGTCGGCCGCGAAGAGCGATGCCTCCTCGCCACCGGCGCCGGCCCGGATCTCCAGGATGACGTCACGCTCGTCATTCGGGTCGCTCGGCACCAGGAGCGTCTTCAGCTCGGTGTCGAGCTCGGCGAGCCATCCCTCCAACCGCTCCAGCTCGTCGCGCGCCAGGGAGCGCATCGCCTCGTCCGTGTCGTGGAGCATGGTCCGGGTCGCCTCCAGCTCGTCCCTCGTCGCACGCCACGCGCGGGACGCTGTGACGATCGGCCCCAGCCGGGCCAGCTCGCGGCCGTACCGCTCCCGGTTCGACGGGTCGGCGGCTGCCTCGGGGCCCGAGAGCAGCCGAGCGACCTCTTCGTAGCGCGCCTCGATCTCCAGCAGGCGATCGATCATCGCTCGTCCCTCAGGGAACGATGCCGATGGTCGGATCCACGACCGCGACCTCCGGGGCGGTTCCGACCTCGTTGGCGGTCCCTCCACCGGCGGCTGCTCGATCGGCGGCCAGACATGACTCCAGGGACGAGATGCTGACCTCCAGCATGGAGTGGTCCGGCGCGCGAGTGGTGAGCGACTGCAGCCACAGGCCCGGAGCGTACAAGGCCCGCACCAGCCGGCTGCCGTAGTGCGAGGCGCCGAAGCGCACCAGCTCATAGGCGGCCGCCGCGATCACCGGGATGAGCACGATGCGTGACGCGAACAGGAGGACCAGCGGCACGCCCTGTCGTGGCACGAGACCAAAGAAGAAGATACTGATCACCACCACGATCAGGATGAACGTCGTGCCGCAGCGCGTGTGCGCGGTGCTGAATCGGTCGACCGATGTCGGCGTCAGCGGCTCGCGTGCCTCGTGGGTGCTGATCGCCTTATGCTCGGCGCCGTGATAGGCGAAGACCCGCTTCACGTCGGGCATCAGGCCGATGGCGGCGATGTACGCGATGAACAGCACCAGTCGAATGCCGCCCTCGATCACGTTTGCCAGCCAGTCGGCGTTTCCTCGCCCGCTGGCCAGTGACGACAGTACGAGTGGCAGGACGAAGAAGAGGGCCACCGCGAAACCGAGCGAGAAGACCATGGTCACGGCCAGCATGCCGCGGCTGATCTGAACGTCGACTCCCTCGGCCGCGATGGCCGCCGAGCGCATCAGCATTCGAGTCCCGATCACGAGCGTCTCGTACAGCACGAACACGCCGCGCACGAAGGGGATGCGCACCAGGCGGCTGTGGGTCAGCGCCGCGGGAAGCGGTTCAGAGTAGGTGCGGATCACTCCATCCGACGGTCGCACGCTCATAGCCACCGTCGTGCGGCCGCGCATCATGACTCCCTCGATCAATGCCTGGCCGCCGTAGAAGAAGTCGGGCATGCGGAATCGCGGCCGCCCAGTCTGGGTCGCCACGCTCTGGATCACGAACGGTCCGGTGGCGATCAGCAGCTCGGGGACGAGGCACAGGAGATGGAGGCCCAGTCGCGCGGGCAGCCTGAGACGAAGCCGGCGCATCAGCAGCGCGTGGCTAGCGCAGCGCACGCTCCATGCGTCGCTGGAACCGCTCGACCTGCCCGGCGGTGTCGACGATGTTCTGGGTCCCCGTGTAGAAGGGATGGCAATTCGAACAGACCTCGACGCGAATCGACTCCACGGTAGACCCGACGGTGAAGGAGTTTCCACAGACGCAGTGGACCTGCGCCTGGTAGTACTTGGGGTGGATATCTGGCTTCATGGACTGGACTCCTGCGCCGAGTTTCGCGGCTAGGCCGCGCTGACGACGCTGACGCGCTTCCGCGCGCGTGTTTCGTGGCTGAACCGGACCTTGCCGTCGGCGGTGGCGAAGAGCGTGTAATCCCGACCCATGCCGACGTTGTCGCCGGGATGGAAGGTACTGCCCCGCTGGCGGACGATGATTGTTCCAGCCAGCACGTCCTGGCCGTCTCCCCGCTTGACGCCGAGCCGCTGCCCGACGCTGTCACGTCCGTTCCTGGACGAGCTGCCGGCTTTCTTGTGGGCCATCGCTTACTCCTTGGTCGCTGGGGTCGTTCGGCGGGGAGTCCGCGCGCGCTTCGGCTTGTCCGCGGATGCGCCGGCCGGCTCCGAGGTCTTGGCTGCCGATGTCTTGGCTGCCGAGGTCTTGGCTGCCGAGGTCTTGGCTGCCGAGGCCTTCCCAGTGGCATCCGCCTTCGGTTTGGCTGCCGGCTTGGGCTTCGTCGCCGTCGCGCGAGTCGGCGTGGCCTTCGAGCGAGCGGCGCCGCGCCTCGGACGCGCCTCCGGGCTGACGCCGGCCGGCGCATCGGCCTTCTCGATGCGGGCGATGGCCCCGTCGGCCCCACGGATCTCATCGACCCGCAGGAGGGTCAGGTGCTGGCGATGCCCGGTCCGGCGGCGATACTTGACCTTCTGCTTGAACTTGAAGATCACCAGCTTGGGGCCCAGCGCGGCCTCGAGCACGGTGGCGCTCACCGATGCACCGTCGACGAGCGGGGTGCCGATCGTCAGGGTCTCGCCGTCACCGACCAGCAGGACCCGATCGAGGACGACCGAGCCTCCAGGCTCCGCGGACAGCTTCTCCACCGTGAGCGTCGTGCCGGGCTCGACCCGGTACTGCTTCCCGCCGGTGGCGACGACGGCGTACATCTCATTCTCCTCGGGGGCGGTCGAACGGGCAGCCGGGGCGACGTTCTCGCGTCGGCGCACGGCAAAGCAGGCGCTCTTTCGCCCGCGGACCGTCGATGTTATCGGGCGATCGGAGGAGTGTCAACGAACAGCAGGCGGGTGCGGACCGCCCGCCCCACCCGCAGCGGCAGATCGAGCGCCTGCACGATGTCCTCCGGGCGGCCCGCACCCGACGGATCGAGGCGCAGAATCATCCGCAGCCGAGCGTGGTGCGCTGCCTCGTCAACGTCCACCACCTCGACGTCCTCGATGTACGGCCGCAGGTCCCGGGGTCCGGCATCGCTGCGCCGCTCGCTCTCGCCCCGGCGCCGTCGACCGGGAAGCTGGGGTGACGCGAGCAGACGGACCACTGCGCCGCGCAGCGCGTCGCTGGTGAGCTCCGCGTTGCCGAACGCCTCGACATCGTATTCGGCGGCCCGGAGCTGCGAAGCCGCGGAGGGAAAGCCGTGCCACACCTCCCTGGCGTCGACGATTGCCAGGCCCTCCGGCAGCAGCTCCCCGGCGGCGCGGATCCGGTCGATCGGGACGAGCTCATCGAAGTAGGCCTCGACGATCTCGCCGCGTAGCTCGACCCCGACCGGAGGGGCGGCGGCCAGCTTCAGTCGAGGTCGGGGATGGAGGGCGTTGGTGCGCGACAGGGGCAGGGAAGCGTCGCGGAACACCCGTTCGAACTCGGTGAGGATCTCCGCCTGCCTCATGCGCAGCGCAGGGTCGGTACGCGAGTACAGGAGCTGCCAGCGCTGGCGTGGCTGGTCGACAGGACGTGCGGACATGGCCTGCAGATCGTATCGCCCGCTGCGCGGAACTCCAAGCACGGCCCAACCATCGGGCAGGCTCAGAAGGTGGGCTTGCGCGTGTTCATCCGGATCGACTGCAGGATCCCCATCCCGAACAGGAGCGAGATCATCGATGAGCCGCCATAGGTGATGAACGGCAGCGGGATACCGGTGACCGGCATGATGCCCATCACCATCCCGACGTTGACCAGCACCTGGAACAGGATCATTGACGCCAGCCCAACAGCGACCAGGGTTCCGAGCGCGTCGCGCGCACCCCAGCCGATGACCAGGATGCGCCACACCAGCAGGGCAAGCAGCGCGAGCAGCACCAGGCCGCCGACCAGGCCCAGCTCCTCGGCGACGACGGTGTAGATGAAATCGGTCGACTGGACCGGCAGATAACCGAGTCGATTGTGCTCTCCGGCCGTTAGGCCCTGGCCAAACCAGCCGCCGGAGCCGACGGCGTTCAGCGCCTGGACGAGCTGGTAGCAGGCTCCCTGCGGGTCCTGCCCGGGATCCAGGAAGCAGAACAGGCGCTGGCGCTGATACGCATGCAGCGCGTTGACCGCAAGCGGAGCGACACCGATCGTGACTCCGGCCATGACCGCCATCCAGCCGATGCTGGCGCCCGCCATGAACAGCATGCCGCCCAGGATCGCGACGAACACGAGCGCGGTGCCCAGGTCGGGCTGGCGTAAGACGAGAACCGTCGGGATGCCCATCAGCACCGCGGCGCCCACGATCGTCGACAGGCGGCCGATGCTCTGCCTGCGCTTGGTCAGGTAGCTGGCGAGCACCACGATCATCAGCACCTTGGCGATCTCGCTGAATTGGAAGTCGAGGCCCGCGATGGCCAGCGACAGCTGTGCTCCGTTGATGTCGCGCCCGATGAGCAGGTTGACGCCCAGCAACGCGAGCACCAGCCCGTAGATCGGCCAGGTGAAGGTCTCCAGCCAGTGGTAGTCGACGCTGGCGGCCACGAAGAAGAGAGTCAGACCGATGCCGATCCAGATCAGCGTCTTCACCGTCTGGGACAGGCCGTTGCCGGCAGCGCCACTGAATCCGACCGAATATCCCATCAGCACGCCGAACGCGATCAGCAGCGACACGAACAGCAGGAGCTGGAGGTCGAAGCCGCGCCACTGTCGGGCGCGCACCGTCCCGGTCAGGCTGGAGGTTGCGATGCCCATCAGTTCTGGCTCCGCCCGACGCGCGCGAAGGTGACCGGGTCAAGCCGCAGGTCCTGGCGCAGCGCGAAGTACTTCTGCAGGAAGTACTTGACCACCTCGGTCGACACGTTGCCGGGCACGGTCGCGGAGTAGGTGAAGGTCAGGACCGCCAGCTGCGCGTCGGCCGCTCCGGCGCGAGACGGCAGAAACGCGACGAACCACGAGTGGAACGGAAGGGAGCCGTCCGGCTTCGGCGTCCCGAACTCCGCGGTCCCGGTCTTGCCCGACAGCTGTCCCGGGAGCGCCAGGTCACGGATGTTGTAGGCATGGCCGGTGGTGATCACCTGGCGAGCGCCGATGCGCATCAGCTGCAGGTGCTCGGGAGTGGCGGCGAGCGTGCGGAGCACCTCGGGCGCGTACGGGCGGACCAGCTTCCCCGCCGCGTCGGTCTCGCCGCGGACGATCATCGGGCGCATCAGCTTCCCGCCGTTCGCCACCGCGGCGTACGCGTTCAGCAGCTGGAGCGGAGTGACCGCGATCACGTTCTGGCCGATCCCGGCCTGGGCCAGCTCTCCGGTGTACACCGATGGCCGTCCCTGCTGCTGCGCCCACTTGGTACTGGCCACGATCCCGGCCGCCTCGCCGGGAAGCCGGATGCCCGTCGGCGCGCCGAAGCCAAGGGTATTCGCCCAGCTTGCGAGCCGGTCGACGCCCAGGTGCACGGCCATCTGATAGAAGAACGTGTCGGAGCTGACGGCAAAGGCCTGGATCATGTCCAGCGGCCCGAACCCGGCGTGGTTCCAGTCGAAGAGGCAGTCGCCGGGCGCGGCGCCGGGGATCTGGTAGCAGCCGTATGTCGGCCACGTGCGCTCGGGCGTGGTCACGCCCTCCTGCAGCGCGGCCAGGCCGGTCACCAGCTTGAACGTCGATCCGGGAGGATAGATATCGCTGATCGCGTGGTTGCGGAGCGGCCGGTTCGGGTCGGCCAGGTATGCCGCGTAGTCGGTGGCTCGGATGCCGGTCGCGAACTTGTTGTTGTCGTAGGTCGGCAGCGAGACCATGGCCAGGATCTCGCCGGTCTGCGGGTTCATCACGATCGTGACGCCCTGTTTCACCTTGGCTGCCTGCATGCCCCAGGCGAGCGCCTCCTCCGCCAGCCGCTGGACCCGCGCATCGACGGTCAGCATCAGGTTTTTGCCGGGAATCGCTGCCGTCTTGGTGGAGATCACCTTCACCGGCCGACCGCTCGCGTCGCGCTCCAGCAGCTGTGAGCCGTACCTCCCCCGCAGCGTGCTCTCGTACGAGGCCTCCACCCCGTCCCTGCCGATGACGTCGTCGGGCAGATAGCCCTGCGCAGCCAGGCGCTGGAGCTCATCACTGCTCACTGCGCCGGTGTAGCCGATCAGGTGCGACAGCAGCGAACCGTTCTGCTTTCCGCTGTCGTCGAGGTACCGGCGCACCGGGTCAACCTCGACCACGATCCCCGGCAGTTGCGCACGCTGCTCGCCGACGAGCAGAGCGGCCTCGCGAGAGACGCCGCGGACCAGCGGAACCAGGTCGTACGGAGAGCCGCTGAACGCGCGGTACCTGGTCCGCATCGCGCGAGCGTCGACGCCGGTGAGGCGCGCAACGACGCCGATCACGTCATCGACCCGGGCCGACGGCAGGTCGGCTGGACGCGCCTTGACGGTCCACGACGCCACGTTGACGACCACCGGCCTTCCCTCGCGGTCGAAGATCAGGCCCCTGGGCGCGCGGATCGGCTCGACGACCGTTCGCGATGCCAGGGCGCGATCCGCGTAGGCGGTTCCCGACAGGATCTGCAGCTGAAATAGCCGCGCGCCGAGGGCCGCGAATACCAGGGCCGCCGCCACCGAGAAGGCGATCAGGCGCGCGCGCGACCGATGAAGGTCGAGCCGGCCCTCGTTCAGATCGGTCATCGGCTCACCACGCAGGCTTGTCAACGGGCGCTACGCGGCTGGCAACCAGGCGCACAGGCCCGATCAGCAGCCCGGCGATCGACGCATTCAGAACCGCCGCCGGAAGGATGAGCTGCATCGGGAGCCCGGCCTGGAGCGGGTCAGCCACCAGCCGGAAAATGGCCAAGCCGATGACGTCGGCCATGATGCTGGCCACGAACGTGGCGAGCACCGGGTAGACCCACACCAGGCGG